>DYNS01000015.1 GCA_020720965.1 Anaerolinea sp.
GGTGAAGTTGAGGAGGAGGGAGGTCATGGGAGTCTCGGTGGTGAAAGTGAAGAATGGGGGGGGAGTAGGGATTAGAGAGTAGAGAATAGGGAGTAGGAAGCAGGAAAGGGCGCTTATCACTTACCACTTACCACTTACCACTTACCACTTGCCACTTGTACCTCTCTCCCCTCCCGTTCCAGCCAGAGCAGTTTGGCTTTGAGGGGGTTCTTTTTCACTTGCGGGTAGAGCATGGCAACACCAATGGAGTATTTGCTAAAGCCGCGTGAGTGAATATGTTCACCGCGCATGTGCGCCAAAAAGGGAGAATCGGCATGGGCGGAGGTGGTTTTGACCTCGGCAATGGCAAAACCATCCAGACGGGCAATCTCTCCGTTGGCGTGGAAAGCCAGGTTCACATCCAGGGTAAGGCGCTCCGCGCCATGTTTGCTGACGAGGGTGAGACGGGTGAAGGTGTTCCACAACACCGGGCGCAGAGCGCCGCCGCTGAGGGGGGCAATTCCCTCCAGCCAGGCGCTGGTCTCCGGCGTAAAGGAGGTGACCTGCGCCGGGGTGGGAATGCGGTCTTTGATGGTGCGGTCTTTGCGGGTCTTGTGCTTCACTTCCAAAAATGCCAGGCGCGAATCCAGGTACTCCCGGCTGCGAACTTTGTAACGCTCGGCGCGTCCGTTGACGTGGTCGTGGTACAGGTCAAAAACCGGGGTGTCGAAATACAGGGTGCGATAACGGTTCTGGCGCTGACCGTTGATGGAGAGCATCCAGTAATCCGGTTGCAGAGCTGCCAGGGCGTGCAGCAATTGCGCGGTGTTAAGGATGAACTTGGTATCCACCCGATTGAGCAGGGCAACGGCTTCCATCTGCTTCAGGCTGATGGGCGCAAAACTGGCGGAAAGGTTTTGCAAGGTAGGGGCAGGGAAGATGTGCGTCATTTTTTCTCCTTGTTTCGTGCGCTTATCTTATCCCTGCCGGGCGGGTGGGTGGTATATTTTTTGTATAGGCGCAAAACAATAAAGCCGCCCTTGCGGGCGGCTCTACTGTATAATCGCAAAGTGCTTTAGCGGTGAGAATCGATGTAAGAGACGGCTTCACCCACAGTCGTAATCTTCTGGGCGTCCTCGTCCGAAATCTCTGCGCCAAATTTGTCTTCAAAAGCCATAATCAACTCAACCAGGTCGAGCGAGTCGGCTTCCAACTCTTCGCGGAAGCGGGCATCCATGGTGATTTTGCTCTCATCCGCACCGAGCAGGTCAACGATAATTGCTTTAATTTCGGCATAAGTGTCTGCCATAACGTCCTCCTATCAGGTCAAAGGTTTAGTGTCGCAGGGCATTTTACCACCTCTCGGCGGCAGCGCCTGTGCAAGCATTCACGAAACAGGAACACGAACCCATGTCAAAAGTTGCGCCCATTCAGCAAAGAAAAGATGACCACATCAAAATCAACCTGGAGCAAAACGTCCGTTCTGGAATTTCCACCGGGCTGGAGGCATACCGCTTCACCCACCAAGCCCTGCCAGAACTGAACCTGGACGAGGTCGATACCCGCCTCAGCCTGTTCGGCAAACCCCTGCAAGCCCCTCTCCTCATCAGTTCCATGACCGGCGGCACAGCCGATGCAAACGCCATCAACCTGCGCCTCGCCCGCGCCGCCCAGGAATGCGGCTTGGCGATGGGGGTTGGCTCGCAGCGCGCCGCCCTGGAAAAGCCGGAACTCGCCCCCACCTTTCAGGTGCGGAGCGTAGCGCCAGATATTCTCCTGTTTGCCAACCTGGGCGCGGTGCAGCTCAACTATGGTTACGGGGCAGAGCAATGCCTGCGGGCAGTGGAAATGATAGAAGCCGATGCCCTCTACCTGCACCTGAACCCCCTGCAAGAAGCCGTACAACACGGCGGAGATGTGAACTGGAAGGGGCTAGCCGCCAAAATAGAGCAAGTCTGCAAAACCTTGCCCGTCCCGGTCATTGCCAAAGAAGTGGGTTGGGGAATTTCGCAAGAAACCGCACGCCTGCTGGCAAACTGCGGCATCGCCGCCATAGACGTAGCCGGGGCAGGCGGCACAAGCTGGTCTCAGGTGGAAATGTACCGCGCCCCAGACGACTTTTTGCGAAAGCTCGCCGGAACCTTCATCTCCTGGGGCATACCCACCGCCGACTCTATCCTGGCAGTCCAAACCGCCGCCCCCGGTTTGCCCATTTTTGCCAGCGGGGGGCTACAAGACGGTTTAGACGTTGCCAAAAGCCTGGCTCTGGGGGCAACCCTGGGCGGCATGGCTGGCGCTTTCCTGCAAGCCGCCTCCATCTCCACCGATGAGGCTATCGAACTCATGCGCCTCACCGTGCGTCAGTTACAAATCAGCATGTTCGCCGCCGGAGCAGGCAACCTCGCCGCCCTGCGAGAGGGAAAACTCATCCAAAACGGAACAGGCTAAACGAACACCTTCTGCACCACAAAAAACACCGCCCCAAACGCCAAACCCAAAAAGCCAGTAATCCCCGGCACAACCCAAGCCAGCACGGCACTCTCCCACGAATCAATCCGCGCCTCCAGCGGTTTTCCGGGGGCATAACGCACCGTCACCTCGTCCCCCACCTCGTAAGAAGGCGGGTCGCTGCCCTCCCGCATCTGCACATCGCGCCGCTTGCCGTCCTCGGCGGTAAAACGCACCACCGGGTAATGAAATTGATTCAATAACCGGTCACGGTCTTCCGAATCGTACTCTGCCCGCACCTCCATCCCCACCACCACGCCGGGGGCACGCAACTCATCCCAGGAATATCGCAGGGTGGCAAAACCCGTCAGCCCGGCAACCAGCAACAACAGGGCAGAAATCCCACCAAAGACCCACAGAATCACCCGCAAAGCCGAATCGGTTTCCTTTTGGGTCTGCTCCCACACCACCTCGTCAAAAGTCGGGTGAGAGGCGTCCGCCATCATCTCCTGCAACTTCTGTCTATCCGCCTGGAGGGGAATATCACGCAGTTGGGAATACCGAACCCCATCCACCTCAAACGAAACGGCTTTATCTTCCTGCCACTGCACCGCATAAGACTTTTTCTTCATCATTTCTCCTGTAAATCTGCCTCAATCATCTCGGCTGCCACCTTGCCAGAAAGCGTGACCATTGGCACGCCGCCGCCAGGGTGGGTCGTACCGCCCACAAAGTATAACCCCCGCAAAGGAGAGCGATTCTGTGGGCGCTTAAAGGGCGCAAAACGGTCGTTAAACGAAATTCCATACAAAGCGCCCCGGTATGCCCCGGTTCTTTGTTGAATATCGAGGGGCGTGAGCAAACGCTGGGAGCGAATCTTGTCTCGCACATCCAAGCCCAGGCTTGCCAGCCGTTGCAACAGCATCTCCGTCACTGCGGCGTTATCACCCTGCCCACCCCTCCCATCGGGCGCAAGCGCGGGGGCATTCGCCATTACAAACCAGTTTTCTGCCCCTGCCGGGGCATGAGAAGGGTCGGTTTTGGAGGTGATGCAGAGGTAAAGGGTCGGGTCTTCCGGCAGAACCCCCTGCGAGAAGATTTGCTCAAACTCGTGGCGGTAGTCGCGGGAGAAGAAGATGTTATGGTGTGCCAACTGCGGATGAACGGCATCCACCCCTAGCAGGAGGATGACCCCAGAGCAGGAGACATCGTTCCATTTAAGGGTGGCAAGCATTCGGGTGGCAGGTTTGGCGCGAATCAGGCTGTAGGTGCTGGTCACATCCAGGTTGGAGAGCAGGACAGAGGCAGGAAGAATCTCTCCATCTTCCAAAATAACCGAGGAAACCTGGCTGCCATGTGTGCAGATTTCTTTTACCCTGGCGTTGGTGCGAATTTGAACGCCCAACTCGGTTGCCAGGGTTTGGTAGGCGCGGGCAATGGCATAGACCCCGCCTTGCGGATACCAAACGCCCTCGTTAAGTTCCACATGGGCAATGACAGCCAAAGTTGCCGGGGCAAGGTAGGGGCTCGCGCCCACGTAGGTGGCAAAACGCCCCAACAACTGCCGCAGGCGAGGGTCGCGCACCCGGTTTTGGATGCTGTGTTGCAGGGTATGAAGCACATCCACGCGGAGAGCGTCTTGCAGGGTCACTTTTTGCAGGCTCTGCAAGGAGGGCGGATGCCCATAGGTGAAGACCGGTCCGGTGATGCGGTGCAGACGGGCAGCTTCTGCCAAAAAACCCAGGTAGCCTTCCAGGTCTTTGGGTTGCAGGGCGGCAATTTGGGCGGCGGTTTGGGGCAGGTCCCGCGAGAGGTCAAGACGGGAGCCATCCTGCCAGAAGTAGCGGGTGAGGGGTTCCACCGGCAGGAGGGTGAGGTAATCTTGCAGGCGGCGCCCGGCGCTCTGAAAGAGTTCTTCAAAGACATGGCGCATGGTGATGACGGAGGGACCCGTGTCCCAGCGGTAGCCGTCTTGCACAATTTCTGCCATTTTGCCGCCTACGGCGGAGTTTTGCTCCAAAATGGTGACGGGGTACCCGCTAGCAGCAAGACGAATGGAGGCAGCAAGCCCGCCAATGCCCGCACCGAGGATGAGAATGGGTTTGCTCATGGGTCGGCTCAGGTCGTTTGGCGTTGAATCAGTTGCAGGGGTAGGTGAATATGTTGGGGCGGGCGGGAGGGGTCTGCCAGGCGGGTGAGGAGCAGTTCCACCGCCAGGCGACCAGATTCGTCCAGGTGTTGGCGAATGGTGGTCAGGTCGGCGTATTCTGCCATATCCAGGTCATCGAAGCCGATGATGGCGAGCTGCTCCGGCACTTTGACCTGCATTTGGCGGGCGGCTTTGAGAACCCCCAGCGCCTGAAAGTCGGTTGCGGCAAAGATGGCGGTAGGCGGCTGAGGGGCTTGCAGCAGTTCGGCGGCGGCTTGCAGGGCTTTTTCGTGAGTGTAGGGCGCGAGGCGCACAAATTCCGGGGGGATTTGCAGCCCAGCGGCTTGCATGGCTTGGCGAAAACCCATCAGGCGCATACTGACGGGGTGCATGGCGTATTCTGGCAGGTCGGTATCGCCCAGAAAGGCAATGCGGGTATGTCCTTTTTGCAAAAGATGCTCGGCTGCCATGCGCCCGCCAACAACATCGTCTATCTGCACGCTGGAAATATCCGGGTGAGGGAATTCGATAAAGACCGTCTCTATCCCGGCTTCCATCAGTCGGCGCATGGGGGCGGCTTCCACCGCCAAAGAGACGATGATGAGACCATCCAGGTTGCCGGTGAGGGGCAGAGAGACCAGGTAACTTTGCAGGTGAGCGGAAGATTCTACGGTGTAGATGATGAGTTCGTATTTCTCCCGCCCCAGGGCAGAGGCGATTCCCCGCAGACGTTGCACAAAGGAGGGAGCAGTAAAGAAAGGGGTGATGACCCCAATCCGCCCGGTGGATTGTAAGGCACGGGCGCGGGCTTCGGCTTTGGGCATGAACTGAAGTGAATCTATGGCTTCGAGGATGCGCTGGCGCGTCTCCGGGTTGACCTTATCCGGGGTGTTGAGAACCCGCGAAACGGTGGCAATGCTCACCCCGGCAAGGCGGGAGACATCGTAAATGGTGGGTTTTTTAGACGACATAAAATCTCGTGTAAGAAAAGGTGAAAGCATTTTCATTTTATGCCCGCGCCGGGGAAGTGTCAACGGGGGGAGAGGGGATTTGTGATAAACTCCCCCGCACTCAGGAACCCTCCCATGAACTATTTCCTCATCGTAAACCCCACCTCCGGGCGCGGAATGGGAGAAAAATCCATCCCCGCCATCGAACAAAGCCTGCGCGAAGCGGGCATCTCCTATACCCTGCAACGCACCCAACGCCCCTGGCAAGCCGCCGAACTGGCAGAGCAAGCCGCCCGCGATGGCTACGAGGTAGTCGTCAGCGCCGGGGGAGATGGCACCCTCAACGAGGTCATTAACGGGCTGATGCGTGCAAAAAAAAGCGGCTTCACCCAAACCGCCCTGGCAGTCCTCGCCATTGGAACCGGCAACGACTTCGCCGGGGGGATGGGAATCCCCTCCCAGTTTGAAAAAAGCATTCAGACCCTCATCGCCAATCGGCGCAAAAAAATAGACGTGGGCTGGCTGCAAAGCGAAGAATTCCCCGAGGGGCGCTACTTTGGCAATGGCGTGGGCATCGGTTTTGATGCCGCTGTCGGCTTTGCCGCCCTGCAACTGCGCTGGCTGCGCGGAATGCCCGCCTATCTGGTGGGAGTTGTTCAGACGGTGTTTTTTTACTACAAACCCCCGCTGCTTAAAATTAGCCTGGACGGTAAAACCCTGCAACAACGCTCGCTGATGGTTTCCATTATGAACGGCAACCGTATGGGCGGCGGGTTTCGGATGACCCCCAACAGCAAACCGGATGACGGCATGTTCGACTTGTGCATTGCCGCCACTGCCGGAAAGTTACGCATCTTTCAACTTTTGCCACGCTTCATCAGCGGAACGCAGGAAGGGCAGCCAGAAATTCGGATGGAGAGGGCGAAACGGGTAGAAATTACCGCGCTGGAAGGCAACTTCCCCGCCCATGCAGACGGCGAAACCCTCTGCACCGCCGGGAAAACCATCCGACTGGAAATTGTCCCCGCCGCGTTGGAACTCCTCGCCCCCTGAATCAGCTGCGCCCCAGCGCCTGGGCGGCTTGCTGAAGGTGAAGCCGGTCATGCGCCGCCATAATCCCCACCATCTCTTGCAGGGTGGTGGGACCAAAGATGGTATGCCGGGCGGGGCGTTGCCACTCCTCGGCGGAGAGGGAGGAAAGCCGCTCCACAATCTTTTGCCTTACCTCCACAAATTGCGCCAATGCTTGCCCGGCATCTTGCCGCAGGTATTGGCGCTCTTCTGCCCAGGGGTCGGTATCTACCCCGGCAACGAGGGGATTTTCGGCGTGCAGGACTGCCAAAACACGGGGGAGGTTTACTTCCGCATCCACGTCTCTCAGGTGGCAAAGAACTTCGCCAAAAGACCATTCCGCCTGGGCGGGGCGGGCAGACAAGGCTGCGGGAGCATGTTGCAGGCTGAGGGTGTGCATGACGGCGGGAGTGGCTTGCAGTTGGGCAACCAGGGCAGAGGCGAGATTCCAACGCGGGGTGAGAGTCTCCGGGTCGGTGTTTTCCAAAAAGTCGCGTAAGGCTTGCAGGTCGCCTTGTGGAATTTGTTCCGCCTGGGGCGTTTGTGCCTGCTCTTGGGGTCTGAGCCAGAAAACGGGAATGCCTGCCTGCGAGGCGGGGAATACGTCTCTTTCCAGGCTGTCGCCAATCATCAGCACAGGGGAATCTACCAGCCCCAGCCTTGCCAAAAATTCCGGGTAGTAGGCAACCGAGGCTTTGGCAAAGTGAAACGTTTCAAAGTCGGAGATGAGGCGGAAGGGGTAGCCCTCCGGGGGCAGGTTTGCCCAGCGCAAACGGTGCAAAATGGCTTTGCGGGGGAAGAGCGGGTCGGTGGCGATTGCCATATCGTAGCCGCGCTGCTGCGCCCATTCCACAAAGTCCACCGCCTGAGGGCGGGGCTGGGTAAGGTTTTGCAAAGTGGGGAAGACTTCGTCGTAGAACTGGTCTATGGCTTCTGCCAGGGTTTCTCTGGTTGTGCCAAAGGCGCGGTAAAAGTCCTCGCTAAAGACCTGTTCCAGGGTGCGGTCTGGGCGGGCGCTGAGGTACATGCGCTGGGTGGAGCGCATGAGTTCGGTCTGAATTTGAGCAGGGGGGATGAGGTGAGCCAGGTGCTGAGTCAGTTTTTGGAAGTACACCGGCACAAGGCTTTCGATGTTGGAGTCCAGCAGGGTGTCATCCAGGTCAAAGAGCAGGGTGAGGGTCATTTTTTCACTTCAAAGGGGGGCGGCAAGGGGTGACATTCCCCGCAGCCGATGTGCGGTTCGGGTACATCTCGCCGGGATTTATGGCAATAAGCGGAGATTTGTACGCGGCGCATAAAGGCGGCGTGGAAGGGGCGGGCAACTTTGGCGCGTAATTGCAGGTTTTCGCAGGCGTTGGCGCGGGCAACGGCTGGAACGGGGCAGGTCTTGCACAAATCCGCAGTCCAGGTTTGGTTGGCGGCTTTTAGCAGACGGCACTCTTCCACAGAGCGCCCTCGAAAATAGTCGCCGTAAAAGTAGGGGCAGTCTATACCGGTGGGGGTACGCATAAGCAAATGGGGTAAGGCGGCGGGATTGTAACACCAAAAAACACCCCCTGGGAGGTGTCCCAAAGGGCGCTAACGAAACTTTTATAAGGCTCAGGCGCGGGTTACGTATTCGCCGGTGCGGGTATCTACCCGAATTAAATCACCTGTTTTGATGAAGTTGGGAACCTGCACTTCGGCGCCGGTTTCGGTGCGGACTTTTTTGGTTACGCCGGTGGCGGTGTCGCCGCGCACGGCTGTTTCGGCATATTCCACCTTCAGGTCCACCGTGAGGGGCATTTCCACGTCCAGGGCTTCGCCATTATAGAAGGTGAGTTTGCATTCCATGCCTTCTTTAAGGAAGACGGCACTATCACCGAGAATATCGCCTTTTACGCCGGGCTGTTCAAAGGTGTCGTTATCCATGAAGTAATAAAATTCGCCATCGCTATAAAGATATTGGGCGTTGTGATAGTCCAGCGAGGCATCCGGCACGCGGTCTCCCGATTGGAAAGTCTTTTCAATATTCGCCCCAGAGCGCAGGTTACGCGCCTTAATGCGAATGGTGGCATTGCCGCGCCCCGGTTTGTGATGGCTGTACTCCAGCACTTTGAATAACTGACCATCGTATTCGAAGGTCACGCCCTTGCGAAGGTCGTTTACATCAATCATTGCGTTCCTCTTTCATTTTTTGTTACGGTTGGATTTAAGCGGGCGGGATTATAGCATTGTTGCCAAAGGTATGGCAAGAGCGAAAAAAAGCGGCAGGGAGCGCATAGGCTATGCTATAATCTGGCAATGTCTGACGCACAAACTCCCCCTTTGCCCACTTCTCAGGATGTTGATAAAGAAGCGGAACGCCGCAACCGGCAGTTAACCGTTACATTGGTCGTTTCTGCGCTGGTCTTTCTGGGGCTGATTGCGCTTGCCGTTTTTGGGCTAACCCGCAACGCCGATGTGACCGAAAACATCCGCGACATCTTTATCATCTTCCTTGCGCTGGAATCGCTCATCATTGGCGCGGCGCTCGTCATCCTCATCATTCAACTTGCCAGCCTGCTCAACCTGCTGCAAAATGAAATTAAACCGATTTTGGACGCAACCAACGAAACAATCGCCACCCTGCGCGGCACAACCGCCTTTTTAAGCGAAAACCTGGTGGAACCGGTTGTAAAACTCAATAGTTATCTTGCCGGTCTTCAGCGCGTGCTGGAAATGGTCGGCTTGAAGAAAAAGTAACCCTGTCTCTGCGAGACTACCCTGCAAACTCGCAAGACCAACACAAGAAAGGAAAAAACCTATGTCTGACCGTGATGAATTTGGTGCATTTTTGGTAGGCTTTATTGTTGGCGGTTTAAGCGGAGCGGTCGCCGCCCTGCTCTTCGCCCCCCAGTCCGGCGAGGAAACGCGGGCTGTCATCAAAGAACGCTCCATCGAACTGCGCGACAAAGCCGCCCATGACGCTGAAGAAGCCTGGAAACAGGCAGAAATCACTGCCCAGGAAGCCCGTGAGCGCGCCGACCAACTGATGAAGCAAGCCCGCACCCAGGGTGAGGAACTGACCCTGAAAGCCAAAGAAAAAAGCCTGGCTCTTGCCGAAACCGCCAAAGAGAGCGTGAAAAAGGTTGCCTCTCGCAGCAAGAAGACGGTTGAGGAAATTGAAGCCCCTGCCCTCGCCGAATAAGCGCCCTTAAGACAGGGGCTTAACCGTAACCCGGTTAAGCCCCTGTTTTGTTTCCTGCCTCAACCATGTTCGCCAAAGCCCTGCGTTTCTTCTTCTACCATTTTTATCACCGCCTGGCGTGGACTTATGACCCGGTGGCTTTTTTGGTTTCGCTGGGTCGCTGGCAAAGGTGGGGACTTACCGCCTTGCCGCATCTGCTACCGGGGAGAACAATGGAACTGGGTTTTGGACCCGGTCATTTGCTGGTGGAACTGAATCGGCGCGGGTTTGAGACGTTGGGGCTGGATGAAAGCCCCTTTATGCTGGCGCAAGCCCGGCGCAACCTGCAAAGACAGGGCGCAAGCGCGACCCTGCTGCGGGGCGTAAGTCAGCGCCTGCCCCTGGCGGATGCCCAACTGGAGAATATCCTCTCCACCTTCCCCAGCGAATACATCTCCGACCCGCAAACCCTGCGCGAAGCGTGGCGCACCCTGAGACCGGGCGGCAGGCTGGTGGTTGTGCCGATGGCGTACATCACCGGCGAGTCGCTGCCAGACCGGTTTACGCGCTGGTTGTTTGAGGTAACTGGTCAGAGCGCCGCCCCGGATGATGAAGTGGTAGAGGCGCTCCATGCTCATTTTGCGGCGGCAGGGTTCCGGGTGGAGGTGTTGGAAGAGCAAGCGCCCAACAGCCTGGTCGTGGTCGTTGTCGCGTCTAAAGCGCAAGTGGAGTAGAATCGGGCTATGGAAATTCAAATTGCTGTGGCAAAAACCAATAAATATGCCGTCTCGGAAAGCGGAGACACCCTGGAAGTGGTGGAAAGACCCGGCGGCGGGCTTTCTGTCGTGCTGGCGGATGGTCAGTCTTCGGGACGGGGCGCAAAGTTGATTTCGATGATGGTCGTGCGGAAGGTCATCAGCCTGCTGGCGGAGGGGATTCGGGATGGAGCAGCAGCGCGGGCGGCTTCGGATTATCTTTTTAACGAGCGCAACGGCAAAGTCTCCAGCACTCTTAACATCATCTCCATTGATATGATTACCAAAACGGTGGTGCTGGCGCGGAACAACGAGTCGCCCATGTATTTGGCGCGGGGCGAGACGGTGGAATGCATGGACGAGCCGAGCGCCTCCATTGGGGTTGCCCGCAACGCAAAGCCCAAAATTACCGAGGTGCCGCTGGAGGCAGGCTTGTGCGTTGTGGTGTTTACGGATGGTTTGGTTCACGCCGGAAAACGGCGCGGCAAACCGATGGATATTGGTTTTACCCTGCGCGGGCTGTTGGAAGAGCAAAATCCCAGCGCCCAGGAACTGGCAGACGCGCTTTTGGCGCAGGCGATGCAATTGGACGAAAACCGCCCGGCGGATGATATGAGCGTGGTTGTCCTGCGGGCGCTTCCGCAGGAAAGCGATAATGTACGCCGGATGAGCGTGAAGTTACCCATCCATGTTTAAGAACTACCTTCAGGTACAGTGGCGAAGATGGCGAGCCTCCTGGCGCGATACCTGGCTGTTATTGCGTCAGTTTGCCCGCCCGCTCTTTTTGTTTGTGGCGGCGATGTTGGGCAGCGGCTGGCTTTATTTCGTCCTTTCCATCCAACTGGGCGAGCCTTTGGGCAGCCTGGCGGAAGCAGTGTACCTGACCCTTTCGCTTTCTTTCCTGCAAGCCAGCATGGATTTCCCCCAACATTTTGCCTTGCAGGCGTTTTACTTTGTCATGCCGGTTGTGGGGCTGGGTTTACTGGCAACCGGATTAACCGATTTTGCGGTGATGCTGTTTAACCGCCGCGCCCGCAGTAAGGAATGGGAAATGGCTGTCGCTTCCACGTTTACCAATCACACCGTTTTAATGGGCTTGGGGCATTTGGGCTTTCGAGTGACACAAAACCTGCACAAAATGCAGGAGCCGGTAGTAGTGATTGATATTCAACCCACCTCCGACTTGCTCTCCACCGTTCAGGCGATGAACATCCCCGTTTTGGTGGACGATGCCACCCGCCTGGCAACCCTGGAAGCGGCGGGGGTTCGGCAAGCCAAGACGATTGTGCTTTGCTCTCAGGAAGATTCGCTCAACCTGCAAGTGGCGCTCAAAGCCCGCAGCCTGAACCCCAACATCCGGGTCGTCATTCGGATTTTTGACGAGGAATTCGCCGCCTCGCTTCAGCAGCAGTTTGGCTTTCAGGCATACAGCGCAACCAGCATGGCAGCCCCCGCCTTTGCCGCTTCCGCCGCCGGAGCGGACATTACCCGCCCCATCACGGTGGAGGGCGAATCACTTAGTTTGGCGCGGCTGAAGGTGGAGGCTGGGGCAAAATTTCGCAACCTGAGCGTTTCGGAAGTGGAAAAACGCTACAACCTCAGCATCATCCTGCTCAAACACGCCGGAGAGCCGGATATGCACCCCTCCGGCAAGCGCAGCATCACCGTAGGCGATACGCTGGTAGCACTGGGAAACCCCGAATCGCTGAATATCTTTGTGCATGACAGCCAATAACAGCCTGCCCAACCCGTCACTGCACTCATCCGCGCCCCTGTTAGGGCTGGTGGGACCCTGCACAGCCGGAAAATCCACCATCGGGAGGTTGCTACAAGCCGAAGGGAAACGGGTAAAACACATCGCCCAGGAACATTCCTTCGTGCCAGATATGTGGAAGCGAATCGCCAAGCCGGATATTCTCCTGTTTTTGGATGTTTCCTTTGAGATAAGCCAGCAAAGAAGACCAATGAACTGGCGTCTGCAAGACTACGCCGAACAACAACGCCGCCTGAGCCACGCCCGCCAACACGCCGATTTTTACATCCTAACCGATTCGCTCACCCCGCAAGAAACCCTGCAAGCCATTTTAAGCTTCTTACGAGAGAGCGACGCCTGAAGAATGCCCCAAATGGGGGTATAATGCCGCTTTGCAATTAAGCCAGCCCCGGCTGGTATTTTTTTTGTGCATGGAGAGAAAAAACAATGTTCCGCAATCTCATCACAAGGTTGGTACTCATCCTGGTCATTGCCGCACTGGCAATTTGGGTAGATGCCAGCCAAACCATCACCATCCGCAACCCCATTGACCAAACAACCCTCTTCACCCGCGATGTAAGCCCGCGCCTGGGCTTGGATTTGCGCGGCGGCTTGCAAGTGCTTATGGAAGCCGACCTGCCCGCCGAAACCGCCGTCAGCGCCGAATCGATGGAAGTTGCCCGCACCATTTTGGAAAACCGCACCAACGCCCTCGGCGTAGCGGAAAACGTCATTCAGGTTGCCGGTGAACGCCGCATCGTGGGTGAATTCCCCGGCGCTCAGGATGCAGATGCCGTCCTCGCCACCATTCAACAAACCGGCTTGCTGGAATTTGTGGACTTCGGCGCGAACCCGCCCGCCGAGGGAACCCTCGTCCAGACCAACTTCGGCGACCAGACCATCACCGACCCGGAAGCGGTTGTGTACAACACGGTAATGACCGGCGCCGACCTGACCTCCGTCAGTGTGACCGCCGGGCAAACCGGTGAACCGGTTGTGGCATTTGAGCTGAGCGCCGATGGCTCGCAAATCTTCGCCCAGTACACTGCCGCCAACATTGGCAACTTCCTCGGCATTGTGTTGGATAAAAAACTCATCTCCGCCCCGCGCATCAACAGCGCCATCACCGAAGGTAGCGGCATCATTGAAGGCGGCTTCACCCAGGAAAGCGCCAACGCCCTCGCCGTGCAACTGCGCTACGGCTCCCTGCCCATCCCGATGAAAATTGTCGAAACCCGGATTGTCGGTCCCACCCTGGGCGAAGATTCGCTTCGCAAAAGCCTCATCGCCGGGTTGGTTGGCATGAGCATCGTCATCCTCTTCATGGGGCTATATTACCGCCTGCCAGGAATTGTGGCAGACCTGGCGATTTTGTTCTACGCCGCCCTTGCCTTTGCCATCTTCAAGTGGGTTCCCATCACCCTCACCCTGCCGGGCATTGCCGGTTTTCTACTCTCCACCGGCTCGGCATTGGATGCCAACATCCTGATTTTTGAACGCATCAAAGAAGAATTACGCAACGGGCGCACCCTGGAACAGGCAATTGACCTGGGTTGGATTAAAGCCCGCTCCTCCATCCTGGATTCCAACATCGCCACCCTCATCACCTCCGCCATCCTGTTCTGGTTCGGCTCCACCTTTGGCGCCACCATCGTCAAGGGTTTTTCGCTCACCCTGGCATTGGGTGTGGCGATTTCGCTCCTCACCGCCATCTTCGTCACCCGCAGCCTGCTGGCGCTCACCCTTAAATACTTCAAGCCTAAAAACCTTCAATTCTGGTTTGGCATCTAAACCAGGAGGCACCCATGAACCTACTCGGAAAACGCAACATCTTCTTTGCCCTGTCCTTACTGGTCATCATCCCTGGGCTGCTCGCTCTCGCCTTTGGCGGCTTGCCCCTGGCGTTGGATTTTACCGGCGGCTCTCTGCTGGAAATTCAATTTGAAAGCGGCGTAACCCCCAGCGCCGAGGAAATTACCGCTGTTTATGGCAACCTCGGCATCAAGGACACCCAAATTCAGACCACCGAATCCGGTGCCTTCATCATCCGCTCCACCTTTTTGGAAGATGCCGCCCGCGAAGAACTTCTCGCCGCCCTGGCGCAATCTTTCGGGAGTGAACCAACCGTCCTGCGCTTTGACAGTGTCGGACCCTCCATCGGCGCTCAGGTTGCCTCCCGCGCCGCCCTCGCGGTCGCAGTCGCCGCCCTGGTCGTTGTCCTCTACATCACCTGGACCTTCCGAGGCATCGCCCACGCCTTCCGCTACGGGGTTTGCGCCATTACCGCCATGGTGCATGACGTGGCAGTCGTCTTTAGCGTTGCCGGTTTGGGGGCTTTCCTCTTCGGCTGGGAGATGGACTCGCTCTTCCTCACTGCCCTGCTCACCGTCATCGGCTTCTCGGTGCAAGACAAAATTGTGGTCTTCGACCGCATCCGCGAAAACAGCAACCTGCTGCGCCGCCTGGACTTTGAAACCCTCGTCAATCACTCGGTTGTGCAAACCCTGCAACGCTCCATCAACACCCAGCTGATGACGGTAGAATTTTTGTTGCTGGCGCTCGCCCTCTTCGGCGGCGTAACCCTGCAAGAGTTCTCGGTCATTTTGCTGGTTGGGCTTTTCAGCGGGACGTATTCCTCCATTTTCATCGCTGCTTCCATCCTGGTCGTGTGGGAAAAGCAGGAGTGGAAGAAGTGGTTTGGACGCGGTAAAGATGCCGCAGCCGCCGCATAAGCCTCCCCGCGTTCTCCTAAAGAAAAAAACAGCCGCTTGACGCGGCTGTTTTTTTAGGTTACACTAATTTAGTCTAACCTAAATTATAAATTAGCCCATGAAAGAAAACCTTACCCAACCTATTCAAGATTACCTGAAACACATCTACGCCCTGAGCGAAGCCGGAACCCCCGCCACAACCACCGACCTGGCGGCGAGGCTGGGGGTTGCCCCCGCCTCGGTGACGGGCATGATTCAGCGTTTGGCAGGTTTGCAGCCCCCGCTCGTTACCTATCGCAAACATCAGGGAGCGCTACTTACTCCGGCGGGCAAACGCGCCGCCCTGGAGGTGATTCGACATCACCGCCTGCTGGAAACCTACCTGGTGACGATGCTCGGCTTCTCCTGGGACGAGGTTCACGAAGAAGCCTGTCGCCTGGAGCATGTGATTAGCGAAACCTTTGAGGAGCGCATTGCCTCTGCCCTGGGCAACCCCACCCACGACCCACACGGCGACCCCATCCCCTCCGCCGCGCTGGAGATGCCCACCGATGAATCGACGCCGCTGTTGGGGCTGCGCCCCCCCCACAGCGCGGTAATTATGCGGGTGCAAGCCACCGACCCGCCATTCTTACGGCATCTCAACAACCTGGGGCTTATTCCCGGCGCAAGAGTGCAGGCGCTAGCCTTTTCTCCCTTTGACCAAAACCTGCAAGTGCGGGTAAACGAGGGCGAAGCCCAGATTATCGGCGCCGCCATTAGCGCCAAAATTTATGTGGAAGAGAAAGGATAAAAATATGCAACTCTGGCTACTGTTCATTCTCGCCGCCCTGCTGCTGGCGATTTTGTTTGCCCCCCGGCTGGGGCTTTGGGCGCGTTACCAGGCATGGAACGCCGCCCAGGAGCGCGAACAAGTGGAAGACGCGCTGAAGCACCTGCTGGACCGCGAACAGCAAAACCGGCACGCCTCCCCCGAATCGCTTGCTGGGGCACTGGAGATAGCCCCGCGCCGCGCCCTGGCGTTAATTGCCCGCATGGAAGCCCAAAACCTGGTGGAAACCAGGGGGCGCGAACTACACCTCACCGCCGAAGGCGAGCGTTGGGCGCTGCACGTTGTGCGGGCGCACCGCCTGTGGGAGCGTTACCTGGCAGACGAAGCCCGAATGCCCCTTAAGAACATTCACAGCGAGGCGCACCGCCGCGAACATACCCTGACCGATGCCGAACTGGACGCGCTGGATGCCGCCCTCGGGCACCCCGCCACCGACCCGCACGGCGACCCCATCCCTGGGCGGGATGGACAACTTCGCAGCGTGCAGGCTCTCCCTTTAACGGCAATCGAAGGCGAGGGGGCGGTCCGCATCTCCCACCTGGAGGATGAACCCGCCATAGCCTACGAGCAAATTTTGGCGGCGGGGCTGCGCCTGGGGCAGGTCATCCGCCTGATTGAGAAAACCCACACCCGTTATGTCCTCTCGGATGGCGAAAGCGAATATCGCCTTGCGCCCAGCGTTGCCGCCAATGTGCAGGTTACGCCCCTGCCGGGAATGCAAACCGCCCCAACCGGCATCATTCCGCTCTGGAGGCTACACCACAAGCAAAATGCGGAAATTATCCTGCTGGATGAAGGCGTGCAAGGCTTTACCCGCCGCCGATTTTTAGACCTGGGACTAACCCCCGGAACCCTCATCACCCCAGAACTGCAAAATTTCTTCGGCGACCCACGCGGCTACCGTGTTCGCGGCACTCTCATTGCCCTGCGAAAAGACCAGGCGGAGCAGATTAGAGTGAAGGTAGTCGGGTAGTCGAATATCTACTCCCTCATTTTCCCCCACAAAGGACTTCCCATGACAGAAAATTGCGCTACCTGCCCGGCTTACAGCAACCTGGAGCAGATGGGCTTAAAAATTGATAACTTCGACAGGGTCATTGCCCTGGCAGGCAACCCCAACACCGGCAAAAGCACCCTCTTCAACAGCCTCACCGGTCTCAAACAACATACCGGCAACTGGCCCGGAAAAACCGTCACCCGCGCCGAGGGCGGCTACCAATTTAACGGCGTGCGCTACAAACTGGTAGATTTACCCGGAACCTACTCCCTGCTCTCCGCCAGCCAGGACGAAGAAGTCGCCCGCGACTTCATCCTCTTTGGGCAGCCAGATTGCACCATCGTTGTCACCGACGCCACTGCGCTGGAGCGCAACCTGAACCTTGTCCTGCAAGTGATGGAAATTACCGATAAAGTGGTCGTTGCCATCAACCTGATGGACGAAGC
>DYNS01000576.1 GCA_020720965.1 Anaerolinea sp.
CCGCAGCAGGCCGCGGCGCCGCCGCGCCAGGACCCGCTGCCGCTGCCGCCCACCATGTGTCCCGCCGGGCGTTTGAAGAAGGTGGTGAAATCTCCTGTGGGGGTGCTGGCGTAATGGCTTTCCCCGCTTCCGGTTCCGCTGGAGATTCGGGCGTGGTACACGCCCCGGTCGCCCTCAAAGGCTGCCATGCGCTGCTCTGGCAGGCTTACGAGAATCCGTTTTTCTTCTGCCGGTACATCGGGCGAGAGGGGCGCGAGTTCTTCCGGGGGCAAAATTCGCAAATGTTCGGCGCGTAAGAAGAAGACAAGACCCATCAGGTCGTCATAAATGCGATACCAGGGCTGCTTTTTCTCGTCTTCAAACAGGGCGCGAACCCAGTAGGTTGTGCCGTAATAGAGTCTGTAACCGCGCCGAGAATTTTCGGTGGGTTTCCAACGCGAGTCGGAGTAAGGGACGGTGAGTTCTGCCAGCAAGCCCCCGGTTTTGGGGATGTCTGTCACCGGGGTGTTGAGGCGTTCTTGCACCAACTGCACCCCGGCAGAGTGGATGTAGCCGCCTTCTTGCAGGGCGTACCAGAGGGGGTTGCGTACATCGGCTTCCTCGCCGCGCAGGCTATGGCTCAGGTTCACCAACTCGTCAAATTTGTACGAGCCAATTTTGGCGGCGCGGGCTTTGTTGGGCGCGTCATACACCGTCACCTTGTTGTAGGCAATTCGCCCCAACAGGGGTGCCGAAAATGCATCCATCACGGGGGCAAAGACCATGCCCGCCAGGGCGCTTCCGCTGAGTTTGAGAAAATCTCTCCGGGTAAAGGGTTTTTTCATCGCTTAGTAATGGACGTTGACCAGGGTTCCAACCGAGGCAAAGTTGTAAAGCCAGGCGGCATCTGGCGTTGCCAGGTTCACGCAGCCATGACTCATGGGCGTGCCAAAGTTGCTGTGCCAGTAGGTTCCATGAAAAGCATAGCCCTGATAAAAAAACATGGTGTACGGCACATCTGGCAGGTAGTAGTCGGGTCCAGACATATCTTTGGTGCGATATTTGATGTAAATACGGTACTGCCCTGTAACGGTGGGGTATTGCCAGGTTCCGGTGGAGACCAGGAAGGAGTTGAGGAGGGTGTCGCCCTCGTAGGCATATACCATTTGTTGAGTCAGATTCACATCAATCCATCTTTCCCCGCCTGCGCCTGCTTCCGTTACCGGGGCGGGCGGCACGCTGGTAGGGAGTACCGGCGTGGGGGCAGGGGTGTCGGTGGGCAGGGCGGTGGGGGAGGCGCCTGCGGTGGCGG
>DYNS01000577.1 GCA_020720965.1 Anaerolinea sp.
CGAAGGGGTGAAAGTTCGGCTTAGTACCTGAGTACAATGCGTCAACCGCCCTGTTTCAGTATCCACTAATCGGATCGAGGGGGTGAAAGACTGAGATATGCCAAACATCGCGGGCGTTTGCCATGTTTCAGTATCCACTAATCGGATCGAAGGGGTGAAAGCCCCCCACATTTTCCACACAAAGGCACACTTTTTGTCAAAAATTCGCTCCAAGGCGGCTTGCAGGGCTTCCTGCGCGGGCAATTTCTGGTCAAAATGCTCCTTTTTTAACCGGTCTGCGCCTTTCTCTCGCAAATCAACTTTTGCGTTCCAAAACCGCTCATTTGCGAAACCCCAGCCCCTACACATCGTTACAAAAACGCCTAAACTCGCAAGCCAGGCACTTATTCCGGTTCGGCGTGGGGGCGGGCATACTCTCGTTATGCAGCATCCGGTGCATTGCTTCCAAACTCGCCAAAAGTTTATCACGCATTCTCCCATTAATAGAAACCAACTCCGCCTTCTTTTTGGGAATTTCATACAAAAAGCCCCGCCGCGCAGGCAGCCCCGAAGCCTCCTCCAACAGCAAACCATACGCCGCCACCTGCATCTGAAAGTGAACCCCCGCCACCTCAGACAATTTATAATCCACCGCAATCACCTCCTCCGCCCCTGGGCTTTCCACCCACACCACCATATCCACCAACCCCCGCAAACCATACCGCTCCGAAGCCACCGCCACATTAAATTCCCGGCGACCCTCCTTCAGCCCATAAGTCTTCAGGCTCCGCCTCGTCTCCCGCCCCTCCTCCGCCTTCCCTGCATCTGCCCCCGCCTCCATCTTAAACGTAGTCGGGCGCACATCCGGCAGGCACATGGCGTAATATAAAATTCGCGGACAATACACCCAATCCTTCAAATCCGTCACCCGAAAAGGCGCCTCCACAGCCACAGCATCCAACATATCTCACTCCTTTTGGTCAATCACCTTGCGCTTCTTCCAATCATCCTCGCCAATCGAAAAAAGCTGAATATTGGCAGCCTTCTTCCCCAGCGTCTTCTTAATCTTCAAAAACAGCTCCTCCTGCTGAGTCTTCAACAGCCAACCCAAAAACGCGCTAAATTGAATGCGGTCCAACCCATAATCCAAACAAATATCAGCGATTTTAGACCGCTTCCCATCATCGGGAATATCGTACACCAGCAGGGTATTCGGCGTCTTGGGCATTTTTCACCATCCCGGCGGGGGCAGCCGACCGTTACCCGGTCATCCCCGCCCCCTCACCAGGTCATCACAAACGGCGCATACAA
>DYNS01000578.1 GCA_020720965.1 Anaerolinea sp.
AAGCCAACCGGTCCACCGTTGTATTTTTCGATGATGGCTTTCAGCACACGGCGGTCTACATCGTCCAAGCCGAGGGGGTCTACCTGCAACAAGTCCAGCGCGGCGGCGGCAATGGGCTTGGTAATTTTGCCTTGTCCGCGCACCTGAGCGTAGTCACGGGCGCGGCGCAGAAGGCGCAGGGCAATGCGGGGGGTTCCACGCGCCCGGCGGGCAACTTCCACAATCCCCTCTTCTTCTGCCTGCACTTTGAGCATGTTGGCGGCGCGTGCCACAATAGATTGCATGGCAGGGAGGTCGTAGTAATCCAGCCGGTACACTGCCCCAAAACGGGCGCGCAGCGGGGCGGTGACGAGCGCCAGCCGGGTCGTTGCCCCGATGACGGAAAAACGCGGCAGTTTGAGCCGAATGGAGCGGGCGGAAGGTCCCTTGCCAATGATGATGTCCAGGGCGAAATCTTCCATTGCCGGGTATAACACTTCTTCCACTGCCCGCCCCAGGCGGTGAATTTCATCAATAAAAAGGATGTCTCCGGCGCGCAAATTGGTGAGGATGGCAGCCAGGTCGCCCGCCCTCTCGATGGCGGGACCCGAAGTGATTTTGATGTTCACATCCATCTCATTGGCGAGGACGTGCGCTAGGGTGGTTTTGCCCAAACCAGGCGGACCGTAAAATAGAACATGGTCTAATGCCTCGCCCCGCCCCTTGGCGGCGGCGATGAGAATGGCAAGGTTTTCCTTCACCTGCTCCTGCCCAATCAGGTCGGTCAGTTTTTGGGGGCGCAGAGCGTGGTCCACCCGGTCTTCGGGCTTGGGTTCCGGCGTTACGGGGCGGTCTTTGGGGTCTGTCATGGCGGCGATTATAAAGGATGAAGCCCTTTTCGGTTTGCGGGTTTTCTTGTATGCTTAACCGCATGAAAACAAACTTCCCCTGCCCCGCCTGCGGTGCGCCGGTTGACCCCGCGCCCGGAAAAACCACCCTGCCCTGCCCCTTTTGTGGCACAACCGTCACCATCCCGCCGGAGCTGCGCCTCGCCGAAGCGCCCCCGCCCCCGCTCCCCGCCCCGGAAGAACCGCGCTTCGACCCCTTTGCGGCGGCAGAAGCGGCGCGTTTTGACGAGGAAAAATTGGAAGAAGTAAACCGCGACCAAAAAGCCCTTACCGACACCCTGCGTCACACCCAAACCGTTGTGGCGGGCGCGGCAGGCGCTTACGCCCTTTGGGCGGGGGTGAAGCGTTTTGCCCCCGGCTGCCTGGCGGGGTTGGTCATTTTGTGCCTTGTGGGCGTTGCG
>DYNS01000258.1 GCA_020720965.1 Anaerolinea sp.
ATGCCGCAGGCTTCCCAGGCGGTTAGCACATCTTCCAATTTTTCTGGGTCGTACAGAACAAACAAAACAAGATTCATGGCTTCTCCTTTTTGGCAATTGAAATACGAGGGATGCGGATTGTCCAATCTTCCGGCAAATGAAAAAGAGCGCGTAAGGCGGGCGGGGTGATGAGGGTGCTGAAAATGACCATGCCCACAACGGCGGCAAATTCCGCCTCCGTTACGAGCCCGGCGCGGTTGCCTGCGCTGGCGACAATGAGACCGACCTCACCACGCGAAACCATGCCCATACCCAGCTGCACGCTCTCGCGCCAGGAAAACCCAGCCACTTTGGCACCGCCTGCCGCGCCCAACCATTTGGCAAGCACCGCCCCCAGGCTAACCACAAGGGTAAGGAGGAGAACCTCCCCGCCCAGGTCTAACTCGGTCTTAAGCCCAATGCTGACGAAAAAGAGCGGCACGAAAAAACTATAAGAAACCGCAGAAATGCGAGGGTCCAGCATTTCTTTTTCTGGGGTGCGGGCAAACATAAGCCCGGCGATAAAAGCGCCGGTAATGGCTGCCATCTGCCCCACCAACTCGGCTGCCAGCCCGTATGCCAACAGGGTGACAATGGCGAGGCTGAGTACGCCCTGGCTGATGGGCATGGTACGCGCCAGACGCGCCAGGCGGGGCAGCGCCCAAAAGCCAAAGCCAAAGGCAAGCCCAAAAAAGAGGAGCATCCGACCCAGCACGAGGAGAACTTCCAGCGCGCCGCTTGCCCCAGAGGTGAGGGCGAAAAAGAGAGAAAGCAGGAAGATGACCAGAATGTCGTCAAAAACAGCGGCACCCAACAACCCCAACCCCACCCGGCTTCTGAGGGCTTTCAACTCGATGAGAGTCTGCGCGGAGATGCTGACCGAGGTCGCGCCCATGACCAACCCCAAAAACGAAGCGCGGGAGGACTCCATGCCGAATGCCAGCCCTATCAGCCAGCCCACTCCCCAGGGCAGCAGAACGCCCATCACCCCGGCGAACCCGGCAACCTTCAGGTTACTGCGGAGTTCGTTCAGGTGCAGTTCCAGCCCCGCCAAAAACATCAGCAACATCACCCCCATTTCGCCCAATTCCGCCACCGTGTGCTCCAGCGTGGCGGAATCGGTGAAGAACGGAAGCCCCAATAGATTCATCAGCGAGGGACCCAGCAAGATGCCCGCCAGCAGTTCCCCCAACACAGAGGGTTGACCCAGGCGAATGCTGAGATACCCCGCCAACTTGGCAGATACCAACAGAATAATAAGAAGGAGAGAGAGTTGTAAAAAAGATGTCATGCGACTTGTGCCTCCTTTGCAGGCAGGCGCACCTGCAAGGCGGTGAAAAAGTTGACCACTGCCAGGGCTGCGCCCATGAGAAAGACATACTGAAAGCCAAAGGTATTCCAAACCACGCCGCCCACCAGCGCGGCAGTGATGGAGAAGACATGGTCAATGGTGACGGCGGCGGTGAGGGCAGGTTGAATATCCTGCGGGCGTTTGGCAATCTTCTTCATGTAGGTTGCCCGCGCCATGCTGACGGAGAAAACCATCTGGTCTACCAGGAAGGCGATGCAAACCACCAAAAAGGCGGTTTGGGGCGGCAAGGCAAATTTGGCAAAGCCATAGGCAAAACAGACAAAGACGAGGATGACCGCCTCGGCGGCGAGAACAAAACGCTCGCCGAATTTATCTACTGCCCAGCCCAGCAGGGGTTGGAAGAGGATGCCAATGACCCCGCCGATGGTGAAGAGGGTTGCCATAATTTGGGTGGGCTGTTCAAAGACCTGCACCAGCACCCAGGGCGCAAAAGTAACAAATAACTGCTTGCGTGCCCCGGAAAGGACGTTGAGGGCGTAATACAGGTTGTATTCCTTGTGCAGTTGCAAGTAGTTGCGTTTTTCTGCGGTTTTCTCCGGGGTCATTTGGTAAAGCAGAACTGCCGCCAACAGCAAAAACACAGCAGCGATGGCGAAGGTTATCTGAAAGTTGAAGCCAAGATAACGGAACCCAACAAAAACGAGGAAACTGCCCAACACCGCCGACCCGTTGCGGATGGCGTTCAACTGCCCCAGCCGCCGCCCGTCCTGCCCTTCCTTCGCCAATTCCATGCCGATGGTGGAGGCAATCGGCATAAAGAGATGGTCGCCCAGGCTGTAAAAAAAGAGCCAAAGAATCATCACCCAATAATCCGAGGAGGCAAAGCCGATGAGAAAAGCCCCCAAAGCCGCAAAAAGCATGGAGACCACTCCCAAACGCCTCGCCCCAAAAAACCAGAGCGCCGCCGAAACGAATACCACCAGAAAACCGGGCAATTCACGCGGGAATTCCAAAAAGGAGCGTTCAAAACCACTCAGGGCAAAGGTGTCGTTGAGAAAGTTGTTAAAAGTCGCGCTCATCATGCTAATTCCCATGCCCAAAATGAGGGCGGCAGTGGCAAACAGGGCGAGCTCGCGGGGGGCTTGCTTAAGACGTGAGATGAAGTTCATGCAGGGATGCCTTTCTTATGGAAGTGAGCCGAAATTCTAGCACGTTTTGAGGGTGGAGCAGCGGTCGCGCCATCGGTGAGAACGATTCGGGAGGTTTGGCGTTAAACGGTGTGACGCTTACCGCTGTTGGGAACTGCCCGGCAACGGTACAATCCTTTCAGTTTTGCTGTTTACTTGTGCCTTTGGCAAACCCTTTGCTCGGAAAAATGGAGCCGTTATGAACCTGCAAGAACAGTACGTCCGCTGGAAACAAACCACCCACCAAAAATCTGTCCAACGCTTCCCAGAACGGAAGCAGAAATTTGAAACATCCTCCGGCATTCCTCTGTCGCCCCTGCTCACCCCCGCCCAGGAAGACCCCGCCTATATGGATAAACTCGGCTTCCCCGGCGAGTATCCCTTTACACGCGGGGTGCAGCCAACCATGTACCGGGGGCGTTTTTGGACCATGCGCCAATACGCCGGGTTCTCCACCGCCGCCGAATCGAACAAGCGTTACCGCTACCTGCTCGGCGCGGGGCAAACTGGGCTCTCGGTGGCGTTCGACCTGCCCACCCAAATTGGCTACGATGCCGATGACCCAATGGCGCTGGGAGAAGTGGGCAAAGTCGGCGTTTCCATCTCCTCCATCGAAGATATGGAAACCCTCTTCGACCAAATTCCTCTGGATAAAGTCTCAACCAGCATGACCATCAACGCCCCTGCTGGGGTGCTGCTTGCCATGTACATCGCCGTTGCCAAAAAGCAGGGCATAGCGCCCCAAGCCCTGCGCGGGACCATTCAGAACGACATACTGAAGGAGTATGTGGCAAGGGGAACCTACATCTTCCCGCCCGCCGTCTCCATGCGGCTCATCACCGACATCTTTTCCTACTGCGCCCAGGAAATCCCCAGTTGGAACACCATCTCCATCAGCGGCTACCACATCCGCGAGGCAGGTTCCACCGCCGCGCAAGAGGTTGCCTTTACCCTGGCAAACGCCATTGCCTATGTGGAAGCCGCCCTGCAAGCCGGTTTGCAAGTGGATGACTTTGCCGGGCAGTTGTCCTTCTTCTTCAACGCTCACAATGACGTGCTGGAAGAAGTTGCCAAGTTTAGGGCGGCGCGGCGGATGTGGGCAAAGTTGATGAAGGAACGCTTCCACGCCCAAAAAGCCGCCTCGCTTCAACTTCGATTCCACACCCAAACCGCCGGTTCCACCCTCACCGCCCAACAACCGGAAAATAACGTGGTGCGCGTTACCCTTCAGGCGCTTTCCGCCGTTTTGGGCGGCACTCAATCCCTGCACACCAACAGCATGGACGAAGCTCTGTGGCTGCCGACCGAAAAGTCGGTGCGAGTGGCGCTGCGGACTCAGCAAATCATCGCCCACGAATCAGGCGTAGCCGACTCGATTGACCCCCTCGCCGGTTCCTACCTGGTGGAGCATCTGACCGATGAGATAGAGCGCCTCGCCACCGAATATATCGCCCGCATAGACAACCTGGGCGGGGCGATGAATGCCATTGAACAAGGCTACCAACAAAACGAAATTCAGAACGCCGCCTACGAAGCCCAAATGGCAATAGAGAAGGGCAGGCAGGTGGTCGTGGGGGTGAATCAGTTCAGCGTGCAGGAGGAGATAAGCCTGGAACGCCAAAGCATAGACCCCGCCATCGAAACAGAAGCCCGCGCCCGTCTCAAAAGGCTGCGCGAGACGCGGGATAATGCCAAAGTACAGGCGCTGCGCCTTCAGTTGAAGAACGCCGCCCAGGGCAGTCAAAATCTCATGCCCCTGTTTGTGGAATGTGTGGAAAATAAGATGACCCTGGGAGAAGTGTGCAACACCCTGAGAGAAGTGTGGGGCGAATACACGCCCCCGGTTTTTTAGACTTTTATTAACCCACCGCCGCCCCGCCCCGCCGCTTTACCGGCGGGGCGTTACAATGGGGCATATTTCTCAGCAAAGGATAGACCCATGCCTGCAACCCCTACCAGAGACCGGGTGCGCCCCGAAACCCTGAACACCACTCCCCTGC
>DYNS01000579.1 GCA_020720965.1 Anaerolinea sp.
CATCTTTGGCGTTGTATTTTCCTGGATCGTAACTGTTCCGCTGTGCCTTCTGGTCATGTATTGGCTGCTGGCATGGCCACATTTGTTCAAAAAGCGACCAGTTCGCGTTGTTTTTACAGCCATGTTGAGCGTGACGGGCGTTGGGGCGGCCTGCTTCCTTGTCAAGGATGCAGGGTTTGAGAACATGGCCTGGGTTACTTTTTTGATTGGAGGGCTTAGTGGGGTGGCATTGGCAAGAATCTCGATTGGGACTTTGATTCTTAATGGGCGGGGTCGGGGTGCGCCAGCGGATTGAGTCAAAAAATGAAAAAGGGATGTAACCATCTTCTGTCGGTTGGAATTCTGGCTGGGAATCTGGCATTTCAAGGATGTTCGCGGCAAAGATTGTCGGAGCAGCAAGCGCCCCAAGAACTGCCAAACACTTTGGCTTCAGTGCTGGCAGGGGCGGCCAACGAAATTGTCCAAGTTGACATTGCCCGCGTGAACCTGCTCTGCGCGCAGGGATTGCCCGGGTGCGAACAGGTGGATGTGGACGGCGAACTTGCCCGGCTTGATGAATGGGCGGCACGGGTGAAGTCGGAAACCGAGCGGCACGATAACCGGTTTGCGAGGAATCCTGCCGAATTTGAAAACTCCAAAGGGTTCTTCAAAGTGCTGATGCTCGGTGTGGTTTTGGGGGAGGATTTCAAAGTTCATTATCGCGTGGATCGGCAGGGTGGCCCCGCGACCGCTTCGATGAATGATGGATTCTTCGCCGACGCTCGCGACGTCTTCCTGCTTGGGTTATTGGGCGACCAACGCCAGGGAACATGCAGTTCCATGCCGGTGCTCTACGTCGCCGTCGGGCGGCGCTTGGGTTATCCCCTGAAACTAGTGACAACCAAAGGGCATCTGTTCGTGCGCTGGGAGGACGAGGGCGAGCGCTTCAACTTGGAGGTGACGGGGAATGGCCTGAATCGTTTCCCGGATGATTACTACCGTCAATGGCCTTTTGCGGTGTCGGAAGTGGAGATAAAGGCGGAGGGTTATCTCCAATCGCTTTCCCCTGCGGGTGAACTGGCGGCGTTCATGTCCATCCGTGCCATGTGCCTGCGGGAGGCGGGGAAAATAAATGAAGCGGCGGAGGCATTTGCCACGGCGTCGCGCTTGGCCCCGGAAGTGCAAAGCTATCGGGTGATGGTGGCGCAGTGCCAAGGGGATGGCGTGGGAAGCGGTCGAACCCAGACAACAGGCAGGTAAGGCGCGAGTGCCTGTCCCAGCCCGGATATTTCACACCCATTCGACGGA
>DYNS01000580.1 GCA_020720965.1 Anaerolinea sp.
TTGCAGTTCCAGCACAAAGCAAAGCGAGGAGAGGCGGTTGAGATACGCCAGGAGAGAGATGTTTTCCAGCCCGCCGATATGATGTAGTTCCACCACTCTTCTTTCGGCACGGCGCACCAGGGTTCGCGCCAATGCCAGCATGGCACTGGCTTGGTTCTCGCCCGGTAGGATGAATTCTTTAGGCAGGGAAACTGCCGCTTCAATACGGTCAGTTTCGGCTTCCAGCCAAGCTACCTCGGCGGGGGTAATGCCCCGAAACCGCCCGGCATTCTGCGGGGTGGCGGCGACTTCCGCCATCAGTTGGTATAAATGTTTTTGGGTTTGCACCAACAGGCTGCGGGTAGAGGCGGAGGCGCTGAAGGCGCGGGCAACGCCCAAGGCAGCGGTGGCTTCGTCCACTGCGCCCAGGGCTTCTATCCGAAGGTCAAATTTGGCAACGCGCCCTTCACCTAACAAGCCGGTGTCGCCCGCATCGCCGCTACGGGTGTAAAAAGGAGACATGCGGGCTATTATATCGCACGTTATAATCGAGGCTCATGGAACTACACTATCACCGTCTGATGACTGAGGAAGCCCTTGGGGCGTTTTTTTCTGCGCCCGCCTTGCAGGAGGTCGTTGCCGGCAATTTTAGCCAGGATTCGCTTTGGAATTTGGTAGGCAAAGACCACCTGCATTATGATGGTAGCGCCTTTGCCGCCGGGGATGCCTACCTGGCGGAAGAAAGGGAGAAGGTTTTTGCCAGCCTGAAAGCCGCTTCGCCCGCCCCGGCACGCGCCGCGCTGGGACGTTTGCTACACACCGCACAGGATTTTTACGCCCATAGCAATTACGTCACCCTCTGGCGGGAGCAGTTTCCCTCCGCGCCGCCCACGCAGATAGAGCCTTTGTTGCCCGCATTGCTGCACAGCCCGCGCCTTGTCTCTGGTCGGGTATATTGGGGCGAAGTTTTCGCCTTCATCCCCGCGCTAAAACCGCTGACACGGCGTTTACTCCCCCGCGATTCACATGCCTGGATGAACAAGGATGACCCAACCCGACCCGATTTCGACTACGCTCTGGCGGCTGCCTCTGCCCGCACCCGCGCCGAATGGGAGCAGATTCGCCTGCGCCTGAGCGAGACGGAACGAAACTTACTGACCGATGCAGAATTCTAAAGAAGAAGGAAAAAATGGACACCAAAACCCAACTGACCGAGTTTGTAAAAGCCGCCATGAAATCTGGCGATGAACTGGGCAAGCGCACCGTGCGGATGGCGCTCGCGGCAATCAAACAAGTGGAGGTAGA
>DYNS01000259.1 GCA_020720965.1 Anaerolinea sp.
CAGATATTGAAGAGCGGATACGCTCCAGCCTCAACGCCAAAGCCCGCCTAAAAGCCGGCAAAGACGGCAAAGGCTCGCTCACCTTGTTTTATTTTTCCAACGAAGAATTAAACGCCCTTCTGCAACGCCTGCTAAACGAATAAACTGCAACAGACCTGACAGGGTTTCGCCCCCCTGCCAGGTCTATTATTATCCAACCCCCAAGGATACCGCCATGAAAATCCTCTACAACGCCCGCATCTACACCCTGGACCAAGCCCGCCCCACCGCCTCCGTTCTCGTCATAGACCGGGAGCGAATCGCTGCGCTGGGAGGGGCGGAACTGCTGGAACAGTTTGGCGCACGCGCCAGCCGGGAAGATATGGGCGGGCAGGTCATCCTGCCAGGGTTTACAGATGCTCACATCCACCTCACCCACTACGCCCTCAGCCTCCAAAAAGTGGATGTGGAAACCCCCACCAAAGCCCAAGCCCTGCAAAGGGTTGCCCAACGCGCCGCTCAAACCCCGCCCGGCGAATGGGTTTTGGGGCATGGCTGGCAGCAAAACGACTGGGACGGGCAATTCCCCACCGCCGCCGAGTTGGATGCCATCGCCCCCCATCACCCGGTGTACCTCACCGCCAAATCCCTGCACGCCGGTTGGGCAAACAGCGCCGCCCTGCACCGGGCAGGCATCACCGCATCCACCCCCAACCCCCTCAACGGAAAAATCGTCCACAACGCCCAAGGCACGCCCAACGGCATTCTGCTGGAAAGCGCCATGCAACTGCTACAAGATGCCATCCCCGCCCCCTCCGCCACCGACCTGCAAAACGCCCTCCTGCAAGCCCAAACCAACTTGTTTGGCATGGGCATCATCGGCGCACACGACTTTGACTACCGCGACTGCTTCATGGCGCTCCAAAACCTGGATGCAGAACACAAACTCAAACTGCGAGTCACCAAAAGCATTCCCCTCGACCTGTTACCCCAAGCCGCCGCCCTGGGGCTACGCACGGGGTTTGGAAGCCAGCACCTCCGCATTGGCTCTGTCAAAGCCTTTATGGATGGCGCTCTCGGACCCCGCACCGCCGCCATGTTCGCCCCCTACGAAAACGAACCCGAAAACAAAGGCATCCTCAACATGGATGGCGAAGAACTGCTGGAATACAGCCGCCAGGCAGCCCAAAGCGGCCTCAGCATGGCAGTCCACGCCATCGGCGACCGGGCAGTCCACGAGACGCTGCAAGCCTATCAGCGCCTGCGCGCCTACGAGAAAGAACAACACCTGCCCGCCCTGCGGCACCGCATCGAACACGTTCAGGTCATTCACCCGCAAGACGCCGCCCGCCTGGGCGCAATGGGCATCACCGCCTCCATGCAGCCCATCCACGCCACATCGGATATGTACGCCGCCGAGCGCTACTGGGGAGAACGCGCCCGCCTCTCCTATGCCTGGAAGACCCAACTCAACGCTGGGGCGCTGCCCGCCTTTGGCTCGGATGCCCCGGTGGAAAGCCCCAACCCCTTTTGGGGCATTCACGCCGCCCTCACCCGCCGCCGCGCCAACGGCGAACCCAGCCCGCAAGGCTGGCAACCCCAGGAACAAATAAGCCTGCAAGAAGCCCTGCAAGCCTACACCACCTCCGCCGCCTACGCCGCCGGATGGGAAGAAACCCAGGGCAGGCTCTCCCCCGGCTTTGACGCCGACCTCATTACCCTGACTCAAGACCCCTTCCACATCGAACCCCAGCATCTACACACCCTGCAACCCAACGCAACCATGATAGCCGGGGAATGGGTCTGGCAAGCCTGAGAGAGGAACCCAACCATGGAAGAACGCTCACTCATCAGCCCCGAAGTCCTCGTCCCCCGCCTGGGAGAACAACTGGTAGAAGCCGGTCTCCTGAGCGCCGGGCAACTCCGGCAAGCCCTGGCACATCAACGCCAAAGCGCCGCCGCCGGAACCCCCCTCCTCCTCGGTGACGCCCTCATAGAATTAGGCTTGCTAGACCGCCCCACCCTCAACCGCGCCGTAACCGAGCAAATTTTGCGCCTTCGCCAGGCGCTGGAAGATGCCAACCGCAACCTGGAAGCCCGTGTGCAACAACGCACCGCCGAGTTGGAAGAAGCCCTGCGAAAACTCTCCGAACTCAACCAACTCAAAGCCAACTTCATCGCCAACATCTCCCACGAACTCCGCACCCCCCTCACCCACATTCGCGGCTACCTGGAACTGATGCAAGGCGAAGGGCTGGGCGACCTGAACGAAGAACAAAAAAAAGCCATCGAAGTCTCCTTTCGGGCAACCGCCCGCCTGCAAAACCTGATAGACGACCTCATCCTCTTCTCGCAAGCCTCGCACGGCGAAATGACCCTCACCCTGCGCCCGGTTCACCTGCCCCAACTGGCACAGGCAGCCACCCGTCAGGCGCACCACAAAGCCGAAGAGAAGAAAATCTCCCTCAGCCTGGAAATCCAACCCGGCATCACCCACGCCCAGGCAGACTACGAAAAACTCGGCTGGGTACTCTCCCAACTCCTGGATAACGCCATCAAATTCACTCACCCCGGCGGGCAAGTCACGCTCTCCCTCAGCACAGAACCCAAAACCGACACCATCATCCACATCACCGTCACCGACACCGGCATAGGCATCTCACCGGAGAAAATTACCGAAATTTTTGAACCCTTCCATCAGTTGGATGGCTCCGCCACCCGGCGCTACGGCGGCACCGGGCTGGGGCTTGCCCTGGTGCGAGAAATTGTCGAAGCGCATGGCTCCCTCATCGAAGTCCAATCCGAAATAGGAAAAGGCACCCAAATCTCCTTCCCCCTGCTGGTTGCCAAAGAGAATTAAATGCAAATCGAACAGGAAGAACATATCCCAGACGTGCTAGCCCTGGCAGAAGCAGTCACCCAACAGGAAGACTGGAAAGAAGCCCTGGATTCCGTCCTGGCGGTAGTGCGCTCCATCTTCCTCTTCGACAACCTCGCCCTCTACCTCCTCAATGAAAACCCCGCCAACCTGACGGAAATCGTCTACGCCCGGGCAGTGGGGCGCGGACAATCTGCCGGGGCAGATGCCGCCTGGGGCGTGGAAACCGCCAACCAGGTCATCCGGCAAAACCAATTCATCCTCGCCAACCCAACAGAAGCCGGTCTGGCTGCCAACCGCCTGCGCGAACCCTACCTGCTGGGGCTGCCCCTCCGCAACGACAGCGGCATCGCCGGGGCGCTGGTCTTCGTCCGCTTTGGCGGACCGCCCTACACCCCAGAGCAGGTCCAACGCGCCCAATACATCGCCACCCAGGTAGCCAGCCTGCTGGAGCGCAAAACCCTCAAAGAAAAACTCGCCGCGCTAGAAGATGCCCGCCGCCTGCTCGCCCTGCAAGACGACTTCATCGCCACCATCTCGCACGAACTCCGCACCCCGCTCGGCTTCATCAAAGGTTACGCCACCACCCTGCTAAGGCAAGATGCCGAATGGGACGAGCAAACCCGGCGCGAATTTCTCACCATCATCGCAGAAGAAGCCGACCACCTCAACGAATTGATAGAAAACGTGCTGGAATCTGCCCGACTGCAAAGCAACACCCTACCCATTCACCTGCAACCCCTGCGCCTGGATGCCCTGCTCAAAGACATCCTCTCACGCGGCAAAGCCCGTTATAAAGAAACCGACCTGCACCTGGAACTCTCCCTTACCCCCCTTGTGTTGGCGGATGGCGTGCGCCTGACCCAGGTTTTTGAAAACCTGCTCAGCAACGCCGCCAAATACGCCCCCGGCGCGCCGGTACACCTCCGCCTTACCCCCAAAGAGAACGCCTGCCTCATCACCTTCGCCGATTCAGGTCCCGGCATTGCGCCTCAGCACCTGCCCCACATCTTTCAGCGTTTTTACCGCGTACCGGGGCAGGGCGGCTCCGGCTCCGGGTTGGGGCTTTTCATTTGCAAGAAGATTATCGAAGCGCATGGGGGTACAATTTGGGTAGAATCGGAACCAGGGCAGGGAACCTCTTTCCTCATCCAACTGCCCATCTTTCACGCCCCTTAAGGAGAACAAACCATGCCTGCAAAAATTCTGGTTGTGGATGATGAACCCCGCTACCTGCGCCTGCTCGACGCCAACCTGAAGGCAGACGGCTACGAAGTCCTGACCGCCATGGACGGGATGCAAGCAGTGGAAACCTTCTCCACCAACCCGGTAGATTTAATTTTGATGGACGTAATGATGCCCAAGTTGGATGGCTTTGCCGCCTGCCAACGCATCCGCGAGTTTTCCAACGTCCCCATCATCATCATCACCGCCAAAGGAGAAGAGCAAGACCGGGTGCGCGGTTTAGACCTGGGCGCAGACGACTACCTCATCAAACCCTTCTCCGCCACCGAGCTGTTGGCGAGGGTGCGGGCGGTGCTGCGCCGCTCGCAAAGCTCCAAAGACGTAAACGAAAGCCGCTTTTTTGAACACGGCAACCTGAAAATAGACTTTGCCCGCGCCGAAGTATGGCGGGGCAGCCT
>DYNS01000260.1 GCA_020720965.1 Anaerolinea sp.
GCCCGGCGTGAGCCCGCGCAGGTTAAGCCGGACGGCTTCGGCGGCTTCGGGGCGGGGGGTTGCCAGGCTGGGGGCGTGGAATTGGAAGGAGGCGCTGTACCAGTCGAAGAAGTCTGGGGCGGAGATGTCGAGGCGGTCCATTGCCATATCTGTCATGAAGAGGATGATGGGCAGGGGCAGGGTGGAGCGGAGCAGGTCGCGCTCGGCGTTGAGGGCGGCGGCGAAGGGGGGTCTGCCGCCGGGGGTGAGGGTGACTTCGATGAGGTGTTCCATGCCGGTGACGGCGAGGGCGGCGCTGCCGGGGTTGCTGAGCAGTATCCGCCCGTTTTCGTCATTGGCGAGGGCTTGGCGCAGGCTTTGGGGGTGGCGGTTGGAGAGGTCCAGATGGATGAGGGTGATGCCATCGGCGGCGAGGCTTTGGTGCAGGCGCAGGAGGATGCGGTTGCGTTGGCGCGGGTCGTTCACTCTTGCCAGCCCGAGGGAAAATTGCTTTTGGTGATAGGCGGCAAAGCGGCGCAGGCGTTCCAGTTCGTCTATGTTGTCGGAGAGACCAATCACGTTTTTTTCCTTTAGGGGCGCAGGACGCTGCCGTATTCTTTGCGGGCGCTTTCCAGAGAGGCTTTGAATTCGGAGGTTTCCCACAGGAGGGGGTGTACGCCAATCCAGCGGTCGGCTTCGTATTCCAGGGCGGCGCGGCGATAGAGGAGGAAGCGCCCGTCTTCGTCTGGGTTGATGGTGGTTTCGAGGTGGGTGCTGGCGAGGAGGTCATAGTGACGCAAGGTGAGTTTCCTTGCCATTTCTCCGCGTACCAGGCTGGCGGCGCGGGTGACGGCGCGTTCATCTATGACATTTTGCGATTCTAGCAAGGCTTCTTTAAGCAGGCGCAGCAGGTCTCTTGGACAGCCGCCGGAGAGGTGGGCGAGGCGGACGGCGATGGAGGGGTCGGCGAAGAGGCTTTTATCTACCCGCAGGTAGATGGCGTTGAGGAGGGAGGCGACGCTTTTTTCTTGAATGGAGTAGGGGTTGCCGCGTGGGTAAACGGGCAGCATGGGCAGGGTTTCGGGTTCGTAGCGGTCTTCTACGGTTTCGCCGGGCGGGTTGTAAAGCAGGGAGATGGGCAGGACGAAGATGGTATGGGCTTCTACGCCGGTGAGCAGGTCGGCATTGGTGAGGACTGCCTGGCTTATCATCTCTGGCGGGTAGCGGTCCAGGTTGTCCAAGATGAAGAGGATGCCGCGTGGGTAGGCAGGGGTGCAGATTTTGCGGGCTTCGGTGAGGAGCAGGTTGAGGTTTTGGCGGAGTTGGTCGGGGTATTTTTCTACGGCTTGTTTAATTTCGTCTCTTTGTTTGCCGGTTGTTTTACGTAGCAGGCTTAAGCCGGAGAGGAGTTTGCCGAGGGGGGTATTTGCGCCGAGGGCGACTTCGCCGGAGAATTCTACAACCCTTTCCACTTCTCTTTGCTCCACATGGGTCACTTCTTGAAACCAGTCGGTGACAACTTTGACGGTGGGGGTGGGCAGGGATTTGAGGCGGGGGTCGGCATCGAAGGCTTCGTCTAGCAGGCGGAGCATGAGCAGGAAGAGGTCGCCAAAGCCGATTTCGTTGGGGTCTGCCTGTTCGTTGACGACTGCGTAGAGGGGCAGGTAGCCTTCCAGCCGTGCCTGGTTGATGACTCGCGCCAGTTCGGTGGATTTTCCGCAGCCGCGATGCCCGGCGAGGGCGATGTGGCTATATTTGCGCTCGGCTTCTGCGCCGCGCAGGCGGCGGGCAATGCGGTCGTGCAGGTTGGTTCCGCGTGCCGGGTCAAAGTCGCACCATCGCGGGTCGCCGGGGTGGAGGGGTTCGTCTGGGTTGCAGCGCCCAATGGCTTCGATGATGAGATTGTTCATGGTCTCTCCTTGGTGTGGTTGGTTTGGTCTATGCGTTGCAAGTTTTGTGCCAGGTGTGAATAAAAAAAGCCCTGCCGGGGGGCAGGGCTTGGGGCGGGGCGTTTATGCCGGAGCGTAGATGCAAAACCCACGCGGCGGGGCGTATAGGGATGCGTTGCCGTTGAGGTCGGTGTGCTGGTCTTGGGGGCGGTGCAGGTCGGTTTTGCTCCACCAGGCAACCGGGGTGAGGCGGGTGTTCTTCCAGCGGGTGTTAACCCATTGCCCATTCCAAGAATCGCCCCGGTTGTTGAGAACGTACAGGAGACCAGGGTTTTGTTCGTATCCGCTGCGCTGCATGATGTAGAGGTTGTCATCTACGAAGAGGGTTTGGGCTTCGCCCCCGGCGTAGGTTTGGTGGGCGCGGACGAGGGCGCTGATGCCGTGTGGGGTTCCCTCCAACGCCAGGTTGAAGTTGTAGTAATCCTTCCAAAAGACGCAGGGGTAGCCCTGATGGGTGAGGATGTAACTGTACGCCAGCAATTTGTCGTTCACAATCGGGCGACCCTCGTCCCGCAGGTCGTGGTTTTCTACAAAGGTGACGGCGCTGTGGGGTTGCAGGCGCAGGATGGTTTCGGCTTCTGTCAGGCGGCGCAAGCTAAAGCCAAATTCGTCACACAGGGCTTTGAGGGTTTCGCGCAGGGGGAAGTCGAAGGCATCTACCGGGTTGGCGCTGGAGAAGTTGGTGAGGTTTACCCAGTGTTCAATGGCGCGGGCTCCGTCCCAAAATTCTGCCACGCCGTAGGGCTTAAAGGGTTGTCCCTCCCGCAGGTAGCGATATTCCTGAATGGCGGCAACCGTCCCTGCGCCGTAGCCTTTTACAAAGTCGTAGCGAAAGCCGTCGAAGCCAATTTCTTCCACCAGCCAGCGGGTGAGTTTAAGGATTTCTGCGTACACATAGGGGTTGCGGTGCGAGAGGTCGGGCATGTCGCCAAAAGTGCCTTCGTCCCAGGATTCGTACATGCTGGGGTGAAAACTTTGCCAGTCTCTTGGGAACTTGCCGCTTTTGGGGGTGAACCTGGTCCAGCGGGTTTGCCCGCTGACGGGGTTGTGCTCAGTTGCGTCTGCCCCAGAGTTGTGGTTAATCACCATGTCCGCCAGGACGGTCATTTGGTTGCGGTGGGCGGTTTCCATCAGGCTCAGGAGCGCCTGTTTGGTTCCGAACCAGGTTGGCACAGACCCTTTTTGGTCAAATTCGCCCAGGTCGTAGTAATCGTAGGGGTCATAGCCCATGGATGGACCAAAAATATTGGCGGCTTTATGGGCAGGCGGCAGCCAAAGACTGGTGAAACCGGTCTTTGCCAGGGAGGGGATTTTCTCCTGCACATATTGCCACCAAGCAAACTCGCGGCGTTCTTCTTTGGGGCAATCCCAATAAAATGCTTGCATCATTACGCCCATATTTTTCACTCCTTTTGGGGTCTTGCGCGGGTAATCGGTTCTTTTTTTAAGGCGGGTAAGGTAAAGTAAAACAGGCTGCCTTCGCCGGGTTGGCTTTCCACGCCCACTTCTCCGCCTAGTTTTTGCACAATGCGGGCAACAATGGAAAGCCCAAGCCCGTGCCCTTCGGCGCGTACCTGGTCTAAACGGGTAAACTGGGTAAACAACTGTTTTTGGTCTTGGGGGTCAATGCCTTTGCCGTTATCTTTTACCCAAAAACGCACCATCGCTTGCCCGGCGGGGGAGGGCTGAGGCGCTTCTTCTGCGCCGATGGAGATTTCTGCCGGGCTTCCGCCGTATTTGATGGCGTTGCTGATGTAATTAATCCACACTTCCTCCACCCAGGGGGCATACCCCAGGACTTTGGGCATGGCTGCCGCTTCGAGAACTTTTATCTGCGCCTGAGAATCGGCCAAAATGCCCCACAGTCTTTGGCGCGCCGCCTCAATGACGGGGGGCATTTCCATTGCCCCAATTTTCACCTCGTCCTGACGCACCGCCGCCAGAAGCATCAACTCCTGAATGATGTTGTTCATTTTGATGCTGGTACGCACAATCGCTTGCAGGGCTTCTCGCTGCTGTTGGCGCGGAATATTCGCCTGGTGGTCTGCCAGCATACTGGCAAATCCCAAAATGGTGGTGAGAGGGGTCTTCAGGTCGTGAGCAACGGTTTGGGCAAAGGAATTCAGGTCTTTAATCAGTTGGTCTTTTTCGGCATCCTGGTTGGCTGCCAGTTCCTTTTGCAGGGCATACACCTGGGCGCTTTTGCGCTGCACCTCCAACTCGGATTCTTCCAATTGCTCCAATAGGGCGAGCAATAAGAAAACCAGGGCAGGGATGAGCATCAGCGGGGTTAGCACGGCGGGGATGTATATATTTTTTAGCCCCAAGCCCCAGGCAATGCCGCTGACAAATACCGAAACCAGCACAGCCGGCAAGGTGAGGAGGAGAACGCTTCCTAAAATGCCAAGTTTATCTCTTAATGTACGCCAGTCCATAAAAACGACCCTTTTTTGGTTGGGAATGTGAATGCGATGTGAGCCAATCTATCCGACCATTATATAATGCCTGCCCTCAAAAAAAACAGCCCATCCGGTGGGGTGGGCTGTTTGAGAGTGGCGG
>DYNS01000581.1 GCA_020720965.1 Anaerolinea sp.
ACTTACCACACGTTCCTCTTTTTGTCTCCCCTCTTTTTAGATTTGGAATTGCTGCTTCCAAAGCGACCGTCACCTTTTTGCAAGCGTACCTACTTGGTCAACTGCTCAACCAGCTTCTCCACCGCTTCGGCAAAGTTCTTTTCAATCTGTGGGGTGGCGCGTTCCAGCACGGCGTTGGCGGTTTCCCAGTTGCGGGCGGCGTGAAAGTCGGCTTGCTGGTTGCCTTGCACGTAATCGGCATACGAAACCAAAGTGCCAATTTCGCCACGAATTCCGGTTTCAGTGGAAACTATCTGGGTCGTCCACTTTTTTCCCAGCGCCTCACTGCGCTGTTTGCTCAGTTTGTACCCGGTAACAGTGGGAATGTTTTTGACCTGGTTGCGTTTGGCGGCGCGTTTGGCTGTTTCTGCGCCATAGGCTACGCCCAGATTCTCGCCCAGGGTGGAGCGGTTGCGCACCGGGTACCACCAGCCTCGCCCACGCTCGTAATAACCTTTGGGGCTGCCATCCGCATCCATGCGGCCCGGCTGGTTGGCTTCGCTGGCGGCAGGGTATTGAGCCAGTTCGTCGTGAAGCTGGCTCAGGCTTTTGGTCATGGCTGCTTCGAGCAGGGGGCGGGCCAGTTGGGGCGCATCTTTGAGCGCTCTGAGTAACTCGTCAAAACCTTTGATTTCAAGGACTTTTTCAGACATCTGGCAGCTCCTAAAAATTGGGCGTTATCCCAGATAACAAGGTACTATCCAAAACCCCAACCGGTTTAACCGACCGCTCAGGCATAGCATCAATTGCATCCAGAAAATTCCAGCGCGCAGTGACATTGGCTGGCAGGAGTTCATTGCCAATCGGGATGACATCCTGGGCATCACGGCGCGGCACCAGCGGGTGGGCGGCGTTTACGACGGGGGTCATCCAGCATCTACAGCCCGGGTGCGCGGGCGGTTCGGTAAAGGGCGTGCCGCGAAAATTGCCAATCACCTCGCCAATGGCAAAGACCTGGTTATTGAGCGGGGCGCAGACCTTGCAGGTAAGCGCGTCTCGATTGGTGCGCCAGCGCCAGTGGGTGACTCCTGACTGTTGGTAGGCAATTTTGTTGCCATGAGCATAAGCGCGGGTGACTTCGGTCACGGCAATCAGGTCGGCGCGCTGGGCGTCAAAGTTTTGTTTGAGAGCGCTCACTAGGCTACCCATATCGGCCCCGCGCTGTTGGGTCCAGTTTTCCAAAACCTGGCCCACCACGCGCCTTTGGCTGGTTCCCAGAATGCGCAAGAGTTCAT
>DYNS01000261.1 GCA_020720965.1 Anaerolinea sp.
GGGGGCGGGGGAAGGCATAACGGGGGGATTATATCAAACGGTTTTGGCTGCGCCCCCGCGTTAAGAATTGTTTAAGACGGATGGGCGAGGGAGGAAAAACACTATAATTTCAAAAACAATGATGGAGAGATGATGGCTGAGAAAAAGACCTGCCCACAGTGTGGCGCTCCTGCCCAGGAAAATGCGGATGTTTGCGACTACTGCGGCGCGCCGCTCAGGCTGCTTTCTGCCCCTGGTTTGTCGCCTGCCCGCCCGGAACAAGGCTCTGCCGCCTTTACGCCGGAGGAGTTGAAGAAACTTAAACTGCGTGGGCAAAACCCATTGGGCTGCCTGATTGTGCTTGCCTGGTTTCTTGTGATAGGGCTAAGTTGGGTGTTGCTCAACACAATTGGCGACCGGGCATTAGGCGCAATGAATTCTCCAGAAATCCTGCGGGATATGCTCTCCTGGGTGACGAATGGTTTTGCCATCCTCGGCTTGGCTTCCCCCATTATTTACTTTGGTATTACGAACATGCGCAACCGAGAAAAATTGCGCCGGGAGGGTGTTCCGGCGGTTGCGACTGTGTTTCATCAACGCAAGACGACTGACTCAGACGGTAGTTATACCTACTACATTCTGTATGCCATCAAGGTGCGTAACGGGTTGGGCGAGGAGCAGATTGTGACCCAAAGCGAAGTTGTAAAGAAGGATTTTTATAACCTTTGCCCACCCGGAGCCACCCTGGACGTGCGTTATTTGCGAGAGAAGCCGGAGGTTGTTCATTCGGAGTATGCTCTTTCCAACGGGCAGCGCTACCAACGTTAAGAAAAGATGCGCCGCCTGAATGCAACTCAGGCGGCAGGGATGGTGAAGTGAAAGGTGCTTCCGTAGCCCAAGCCGGGGCTTTCTGCCCAAATGCGCCCGCCGTGCGCCTCCACAAGATGCCGCGCAATGGTCAGCCCGATGCCGCTGCCGCCGCTCTGACGAGAGCGGGACTTATCCACCCGGTAGAAGCGGTCGAAGATGTGGGGTAAATGTTCCGGGGCAATGCCTTCCCCCGTATCCTGAATGGAAACGTGAACCGAGCCGTTTTCCGGGCGGGCGGCAAGGGTGATATTTCCGCCGGAGGGGGTGTGTTGGCAGGCATTTGCTGCCAGATTGGTGAGAATCTGAATCAGTCGGTCTTCATCTCCCAACAAGGGCGGGAGGGATGCGGGTAATTTGACGCTGAAGGTGATGTTTTTCTCTTCCAGGGCAAGGCGCAGGCGTTTGGCAACGGTTTCTGCCAGGGCATTCAATTCCACCGGGGCAATTTCCAGGCGATATGCCTGGGCTTCTACGCGGCTCACTTCCTGCAAATCTTCCACCAGGCGGGTGAGACGGTCGGCTTCTTTGTAAATTTCGGCATAGGTTTCTTGCGAGGCGGGGAGAACGCCGTCCATCAGTCCTTCTGCAAATCCTTTGATGGTCGTCAGCGGGGTGCGGAGTTCGTGGGAGACATCCCCAATGAGACGGCGGCGCATGGTTTCGGTTTGGTCCAGGGTTTGCGCCATACGGTTGAAAGAATCGGCCAGTTGAGCAAGTTCGTCCCTGCCCCCCACCTTTACCCGCTTCTCGTAATGCCCGGCGGCGATTCTTTCACTCGCCTGCATCATGTTTTGCAAAGGGGAGATGATGCGGCGGCTGAAGAGGATGCTCAGCGCCAGCGCCGCCAGGGTCGCCGCCAGGGTGGAAAGACCAAGCACCTCGTACAGACCATCCCGAAAGCCAACATACTGCGCCTGTCCGCGCTGTGCGCCGTAGCCCTGTCCCTGCCCGGCTTCGGAGGGGTTATGCGCGGTTCCGGTTTCTTCCACCGCCTGAAGGTTTTGCAGGTGACGGGCATAAGCGGCAGGCGCGGTGAGCCACACAAAGAGCAAAACAATGCCCATGGAAACGCCCAAAACCGCCAGGTAGGAGAGCAAAATGCGGGTACGGATGGATGTCACAGGGTTGGCTCCGGGTTAAAAGCGTTCATCTTCAAAACGGTAGCCCACCCCACGCACGGTGACGATGAGGCCTTCGATGCCGAGTTTTTGGCGCACATGCCCCAGGTGAACATCCACCACCCGAATTTCGCCAAAATAACTGCCACCCCACACCCGCTCCAGCAGCTGTTCGCGGGTCAGAACTCGTCCGCGTTCTTCTGCCAGGGCTTTGAGCAGGTCAAATTCTACGGTGGTCAAGTCCACCGGGGTTTCGTCCACCGTAACCACCCGCGCCGCCGAATCGATGCGGACATGGCGAAAGGAAAGTACCTCCCCCTGTTGGCTATGGGCGCTGTTAATGCGCCGAAAAGCGGATTTGATGCGGGCGACCAGTTCTCGCGGGCTAAAAGGCTTGGTCACATAGTCATCCGCCCCCACCGAAAGCCCCACAATCTTATCGGTTTCTTCGGTACGGGCGGTGAGCATGATGACATACACCTCCGATTCGCGGCGCAGGCGGGAGAGCAGTTCAATGCCATCCATGCCGGGCAACATCACATCCAGCAAAATCAGGTCTGGCTTAAAGGCGCGTGCCGCCTTCAGCCCGGCGTTACCGTCTGCGGCGGTGAGAACTTCGTAGCCTTCCGGTTTAAGGTAAGCGCTTACGAGCCGTACAATGCCTGGTTCATCGTCAATGATTAGAATCTTGTTCATGGCTTTGTTATATCCATCAAAATTATGCAAATGAGTAAGAAATTGTGAAGGTACGATAAAGAGAATATTTTATCGTTATAATCGCAAATGTGAATACACTCCGATACTACTTCAAAAACCCTGCTGTACCGCCGGAATACCGCGCCAACTTCTTCCATTTATACATGGATATTGGCTGGTTTGGTCTTCTCTCTGGTAGTTCCCTCAACTTTCTCAACGTATACGCCACCCGCCTGGGGGCGAGCGGCTTGCAAATTGGCTTGCTGGGCGCAATGACGGCGCTCATCAACCTCATCCTCGCCATCCCCGCCGGGAGATGGATAGAAAAAAGAGCAGTCGGCAAAGCCGTCTTTTGGACTTCGGTCTTGTACCGCGCCGGTTTTCTGGCGTGGGTCTTCCTGCCCTGGGTTTTTCAACCCAACAGCCAGGCAGAAATTTGGGCGCTCATCCTGGTCAACTTCCTCATGGGCATTCCGCTGGCGGCGCTGGGAGTTGGGTTCAACGCCCTCTTCGCCGCCTCCGTCCCAACCGACTGGCGGGCGCACGTTGCCGGGGTTCGCAACATTGTACTTTCCATTACCTTCATGGCGACCTCCCTCTTCAGCGGCTACCTGCTGGAAAGGCTGCCCTTCCCCGGCGGCTACCAACTCATCTTTTTGATGGGATTCGTAGGCGCGGCAATGAGCAGCGTCCACCTGTACTTCATCCGTCCCATTCTCGCCCCCGCCCTGCCAGAATCTCCCTCACTCCCAACGTCCGCCCGCCGAGGGCTTCTCTCTGCCCTGCGGCTGGATATTTGGAAAACGCGCTACCGGGCTGTCATGCTGGTCTTCTTCGGCTTTCACCTCACCCAATACCTGGCTGTTCCGGTCTTTCCGCTGTACTTTGTGCGAACCCTGCGCCTCACCGACGAGCAGATTGGGATAGGAACCGCCATTTTCTACCTCACCGTCCTCATTGGGTCCACCCAACTGCCTCGCCTGGTGCGCCGCCTGGGGCATAAAAACGTCAGCGGTTACGGGCTGGTAGGCATGGGCTTATACCCCCTCCTGCTTTCCGTCTCCACCGACCTGTGGCACTACTACGGCGTATCCGCCATCGGCGGGGTGGTATGGGCAATGCTCGGCGGCGCCTACGCCAACTACCTGCTGGAAAACATCCCGGAGCAAGACCGCCCCGCTCACCTGGCATGGTACAGCATCACCGCCAACGCCTGCGTCCTCATTGGCTCGCTGGCAGGACCCGCCATCGCCGAGGCGGTTGGTCTTTCCCTCGCCCTCATCACCTTCGGCGCTCTGCGCGTCCTCGCCGGGTTCGCCATGCTCAAATGGGGCTAGCAGGTTGTCGAAGAGCCAAGGTACTTTGGTGATTGGAGACCGAGATAAAATTGTCTCGGTCTCCTAATCTTTTCTATTTACAAGGAGAGTTTGTATGCGTTTTTCAAATATAAAATTAGAACTACTGTTTCTAACAATCAGTTTTATTTTCTATGGATGCTCTTCTTTATCGCAACCTTTGCAATTACCAAACGCAGAAACAAAAACACGAATTGCTACAACGCCATTATCGTCATTACCTGAAAAGGAGAAGAAGGAGTTATTTTTAATTAAAAGTATAGACCCGCAAATTTACTATATCGCCAATCTAAGCGATGCCAGCATGATTCATCTGAACATACCTGCAAACACTCGCGGGTTGGCAATGTCACCTAATGGACAGACAATAGCCTATATTTCAAATGAAAATCCAATTTTGTATTTATTTAACATCAAAGATCAAACATCTAGTGCGCTAA
>DYNS01000582.1 GCA_020720965.1 Anaerolinea sp.
GCTACACCTACCGCGACTACGTGATCGCCGCGTTCAACGACGACAAACCGTACGACCAGTTCCTCCTCGAACAGATCGCCGCCGACCGACTTGTCGCGGGCGCGCTGCCAGGCACGGCGGGAGCCTTGCCGACATCGTCACCGGCAGCGGAAGCCGCCTCGCTCACCAACCGTTCCTCCCTCGCCGCCCTCGGCTTTGCCAGTTTTGGACCCCTCGACCCCAACCCCGCCTCTCCCACCTACGGGCATATCCTCCCCACCCCAAAACCGGGCTGGACAAATGCCAACGTTGTCGGAATGCTCCAAACCACCCTGGGCTTGCCCATCACCTTCGATACCGATGTAAACGCCGCCGCCCTGGCAGAATCGCGCTGGGGCGCGGGCAAAGGCGCAGACCCGGTACTCTACCTCACCATCGGAACCGGGATTGGGGGCGGGGCGCTTGTAAACGGAAAACTGCTTCACGGTCTGCTACATCCCGAAATGGGACACATCCCCCTCGCCCGCAATCCCCAAACCGACCCCTTCCCCGGCGTTTGCCCCTTCCATGGCGATTGTTTTGAAGGGCTTGCCGCCGGACCCGCCCTGGAAAAGCGTTGGGGGCAAAAAGCCGAAACCCTGCCCCCCAGCCACCCGGCATGGGACTTGGAAGCCGCCTACGTTGCCCAGGCGCTTGCCGCCTACATCTACACCCTCTCGCCCCAAAAAATCATCATCGGCGGCGGGGTTGCCGGGCAGGAACATCTCCTGCCGCGTATTCGCAAAAATCTACAAGCCCTTCTCAACGGCTACGTCCAATCTCCCCTGGTAGGGGATGCAATCGAAGAGTACATTGTCCTGCCGGGGCTGGGCAACCGCTCTGGCGTTTTGGGCGCTTTGGCGCTGGCAGAACTTGCCCTTTTATGAGCCGAACCATGCCATCTTCCCTGCAAATCTCCCGCTCCCTTGCCCGGCTGCTGCCTCGCCTGCAAACCGCCCTCGCCCCCCAAATCGCCGCCGACCCTCAGGGTTGGCAAGCCTTTCTCCGCCGCCTTCAGGGGCGCTTTTCTGCTCTTTTCAGCCTGTATTTTGACCTGTACCACACCCGTTACGACTTCTTCTACCATCTGGAAGACCTGCTCCTCAGTCTGGCGCTCGCCTGGTTTGCCCGCCCCGCCGACCTGCACCCCGGCTGGATGCCCTTCAATGTGCAGCAACTCGGCGACGGCCGCATCTACGTGGCCTGGACCGAGAACGCCTTCGAGATCGATGAGCCGACCGAAGAGATCCC
>DYNS01000262.1 GCA_020720965.1 Anaerolinea sp.
TCCGCGAAGGCGGTTTGACGGTAGGCGCTGGCGTTATCACCAAAATCCTGCAATAATTTTAGGGAAGTAAGGTTGTAGCATGGCTTCTAAAAAGAAAGACATTCGCCCGGTGATTACCCTTCAGTGTGGTGATTGCAAAGAACGCAATTACACAACTCAGAAAAATCGCCGCAACGACCCCGGTCGTATGGAACTTAGCAAATACTGCCCGCGCTGTCAGAAGCACACAGCGCACCGCGAAACCAAGTAGTAAACTTGCAGGGGCGGTAAAACGCCCCTGCTGTTTCTTAGGCCAGTAGCTCAACTGGTAGAGCTCTCGTCTCCAAAACGAGTGGTTGTGGGTTCAAGTCCTGCCTGGCCTGCCTTATTTTGGCAACGCCGTCCTCGAAAGAGTGAGGCGGCGTTTTAGCCGTAAAGACAAGGAGTATCACTTGACTGAGAAAAAAGAAAACGCAGTCGTTCGCTTTTACCGCGAGACCGTTGGCGAACTCCGCAAGGTGTCTTGGCCCACTCGTCAGGAAGCCTTTAGCCTCACCCGCGTTGTTTTGGGTGTGTTGGTTGTGATGGCTCTGTTTTTGGGGCTTGTAGATTGGATAGGCATTCGCTTAATGGAATTTGCCCTGGGCAGCGCTTAGTTTGATACTGGATTTGAGGTGCGTATGAGCAAAGACCCTAAAGATTTGAATTTGACCCATCAACGGGACGAAGAACAATCGGTGGAAGCGGGCGTTAAGGCTTCCGGGTCTGCTGGCGTACCTGCTGAAACTCCCGAAGGTCCCGCCTGGTATGTGGTTCACTGTTATTCCGGTTATGAGAACAAAGTTCGACATAACCTGGAGCAACGGATTGAAACGATGGGAATGCGCGACATGATTTTTGATGTCGTTGTTCCGACCCAGGAAGAGGTGGAAGTACGGGAGGGAAAGCGCCGGGTTGTGGAACGTCACATTTTCCCCGGTTATGTTTTGGTCAATCTCGTTCTGACGGAAGAATCCTGGTATGTTGTGCGGAATACGCCCGGCGTAACAGGTTTTGTGGGGATGGGCAACAACCCTACCCCTCTTCGCCCCGAGGAAGTGAATCAGATTCTGCGGCGCATGGAAGCGGAAGCGCCCATAGTGAAGGTCAACTTCAAGGTGGGGGAACGGGTTCGCATCATCGATGGACCTTTCAACGATTTTCGTGGCAATGTTGCCGAAATTGATGCAGAGAGAACCAAAGTGCGGGTGATGGTCAACTTTTTTGGCAGAGAAACCCCGGTTGAATTGGACTTTTTGCAGGTAGAAAAAGCGTAAACTGCGCCGCGTGGCGCGTTAACGTGGGAGGGCGTTTGTTCGCCCGCCAAAACCACATCGTACCGGCATTTGAAATGTCAGGCACAAGGAGTAGAAATGGCAAAGAAATTAAGAGCAGTTGTTCGTCTTCAACTTGAGGCAGGCAAGGCTAACCCTGCGCCTCCGGTTGGTCCCGCCCTCGCCGGGTATGGTCTTAACATCATGGCGTTCTGCAAGGAATACAACGCCCGCACGTCTAACCGCCCTGGCGAACTCATCCCTGCGGACATCAGCATTTTTTCTGATGGTTCCTTCACCTTTCTCCTTAAAACATCCCCTGCGGCTTTTCTTATCCGCAAGGCTGCGGGCGTGAATAAAGGCTCCAGCACGCCGAACAAGGAAAAGGTCGGGAAGATTACCCGCGCCCAGGTGAAGCAAATTGCCGAAACCAAGATGAAAGACCTGAACGCCATCAGCATGGAAGGCGCGATGAAACAGGTCGAAGGAACCGCCCGCTCGATGGGTGTCACCATCGTTGACTAAATTGGTGGGAGGGCTTTTTGCCCGTTTGTACCACGGAGGATGAAATGGCTAAACACGGAAAAAAATATCAGGCTGCGGCAGCGAAAGTAGACCGACAGCAGTTGTATGCGCCGCAGGAAGCGATTGCGCTTGCCAAAGAGACTGCGGTCACCAAATTTGACTCTACCATTGAAGTTCACATGCGTATGGGGCTAGACCCCCGTCAGGCAGACCAACAAGTGCGTGATGTGGTCGTTCTCCCGCACGGGTTGGGAAAAACCGTCCGTGTGGCAGTGTTTGCCCAGGGTGATGTCGCTACGGCGGCACGCGGCGCAGGCGCGGATATTGTGATTGACGATGACGAGACCTTTAACAAGGTGCAGGGTGGCTGGCTCGACTTTGACGTGGCAATTGCTACCCCGGACTTAATGGGCAAGGTCGGTCGTCTTGGTCGTATTCTGGGTCCGCGTGGTTTGATGCCTAACCCTAAAGCTGGTACGGTTGTTCAGGGTTCGGATATCGCCCGCGCCATTCAGGAAGCCAAAGCTGGTCGGGTGGAATTCCGCCTGGATAAAACAGCCAACATTCACGTTCAGGTTGGCAAGGCATCTTTTACCGCCGAAAAACTGTTCGAGAACTTCGCGGCTTTTATGGAAGCCATCAAAAAGGCTCGCCCCTCTGCCGCCAAAGGCAACTACATCAAACACATCACGCTTGCCTCCACCATGGGTCCTGGCATCAAGGTTGACCCGAATGCCGCTCAATCGTTAAGCGCAGCGGAGTAAGTTTTAGCCGCTGTTTATTTACTGACAAACGACTTCGCCTAAGACGGCAGGCGCTCCTTCGGGAGCTTAATTCCCTGCTCAGGTGAAGACTGAGAGAAATCTCCCGTCCTTGCGGACAAGTCTTTGCCTGGCGTTTGTCGGGCAAAGATTTTTTAAGGAAAGGAGGTAATTGCTTTGGCACTCACTCGTGAACAAAAAGAAGCCGTACTCGCTCGTTATGCAGACTGGATGAAGAAGAGCCAGGCTGTGGTGTTGGTGGAATATTCTGGTTTGAGCATGAAAGAACTGGATGCCATCCGCGCGAAAGTGCGCGACACCGGCGGCGAATTTCATATCATCAAGAACACCCTGGCGCGCAAAGTCTTTGAAGCCAACGGGATTAACGCCCCGGCTGACATGACCAAGAAAAGCACCGCAGTTGCATTTGCATTTAGCGATGCCGCAGGCACGGCAAAGGCTCTCGCCGATGCCACCAAAGGCATGGAAGCAGTGAAGTTGAAGGGCGGTTTGTTGAATACCCAGCCCCTCAGCCCGGCGCAGGTAAAGGCGTTGGCAGAACTGCCGCCCTTGCCCGTTATGCGTGCTCAACTTCTGGGCGTTCTACAAGCCCCGGCGGGCAAACTGGTACGCACCATTGCGGAACCGGCTCGCTCTCTCGCTTCTGTTTTCCGGGCTTACACCGAAAAAGCCCAACAACCCGCTGCGTAACCGGTTTGTTACGTCTTACCCTCAAAAAATTTCTCTTAATGCAAGGAGTATTAAGCAATGGCTGCTGATATCGCTAAATTGGTTGAAGAACTTAGCACGCTTTCCGTTTTGGAAGCCGCTGAACTGGTTAAAGCCCTGGAAGAAAAATGGGGCGTTTCTGCCGCTGCTCCCGTAGCAGTTGCTGCCGCTGGCGCTCCCGCCGCTGCCGCTGAGCCGGTGGAAGAAAAGACTGAATTTGACGTCATCATCAAAGACGCTGGTCCCAAGAAAATCGAGACCATTAAAGTCATCCGCCAACTGACCAGCCTGGGCTTGGGCGAAGCCAAAACCCTGGCGGAAACCGCTGGCGGCAAAGTCCTCTCTGCGGTGGGCAAGGATGCCGCCATGGAAGCCAAGAAGAAACTGGAAGAAGCTGGCGCCTCTGTGGAAGTTGCCTAGTTTTTGCAACCGGAATAAAAAAAGACGCTCCTTTTGGGGAGCGTCTTTTTTTATTCCCTCCGCAGCAGGCTCTTAAATTCCGATTTGTTGGAAGCGGTGACGGTTTGCGAAAAACGAGTGAGAGTGCCCTTGTAGGCGGTGTTGCCGTCATGCACAATCCAGCCTTTCATGTTGAAAGGAGTCGGGCTGTCTGCCAGTATCCATTCGCCGTTGTATTTGCGGGCAATGTGAATATGTGTGCCGGTTGTTTCGCCGCCCTCGCAGGAGGGATGCCCCAGGCGCTGACCCGCTGTAAAGGTCTGCCCGGCTTGGGGCTGATTTTGGCTTGCCAGGTGCAGGTAGAAAATGACCCAGCCGGTGCGTTCATCCCCATCCCCATCCAAATCCAACATCACCTCGGCAGGGGCAGAGCGGGCGATGACACCATCCGCCATGGCTGTTACCCATTCGGTGGTGGCGTTGCAAGCGGAAACCCCGGTGGGTGCGAAATCCACTGCTGAGAAGGGTTCGCCTTTGCCCCAGCCGGTATGCGGTCCGCCGGTGTAGTTCCAGGGTTTGCCCACTTCAAAGGGCAGCAAGAGGGTGGGTTGTTGTAAACTGCCGGGGATGTGGGGCTTCACATCCTGCCAGGGGTCGCCAAAGAGAGATGCGTAGGTGGCGGCGATGCCGTTGGGTCCAACCATTTGGTCGTAGAGTGGGGAGGAATACAGGCGGG
>DYNS01000263.1 GCA_020720965.1 Anaerolinea sp.
CCGCTGCGTTGGATTCAGACGCAGATGGTGGAAATGGCGCGCGGTGAACCCGCCTGGGCAGACGCGAACCCTGCCAAAGGCTGGACTCAGGTCTCGCTGGAACAGGTCGCCGCCTGGGATGCCGACCAGATTTTCGTCATCTCTTACGCCAAACCCGCCGCCGAAGTCGTGGAAGGACTGAAAGCCGACTCCAACTGGCAGGAAATCCGCGCCTTGCAGGAGAATCAGCTCCACCCCTTCGCCGCCGACCTCTACAGTTGGGACCAACCCGACCCGCGCTGGATTCTCGGTCTGACCTGGATGGCAGGCAAACTCCACCCCGACCTATTCCCCGAACTTGACATCACCGCCGAAACTCAAAACTTTTACCAAACGCTCTACGGGCTGGATAAGGGCTTCTTTGAGCAAAATATTTTACCCACCTTCAAAGGGGTCACGCCCTAAACGTGGAAACAGGTAAACTTCTGCCTCGACAAATACTATAAGGTCGTCGGTATTTCAATACTGACGACCATCTTCACCGAATCGGTAGTGTTCGCACCCGCACCTTTCGGTCTCTTACGCTCAACAGCGCTCCTTGTTCTAAAGCCTGACCGTTTAGCAATAGGATGGCGCTCAGATGCAGCCAAACATTTCGCGGGCGCATATCGCTCAGCCGAAAGATGACAACACTTGGGAGGCTTTGCTTGTTGAAAGCCAGCAACTCTCCGAAATCCAAGTCATGGGTCAGTAAAACTCTGCCTTCATCCCGCGCTTTATTCAAAATATCGGCATCGGGCAACTGTATCAAGCCTTGCTCGTGCAAATGGACGGCATCGTGTCCTTGCTCCCGCAATGTTTTGACAATGGATGGAGAAATTCCCATATCGGCGAGGAACTTCATGCCGCGCTTAACTCCAAGGAATACACAGATTCATCGGCTAATTGCGCGGCGTATTGCAAAGCCTGACGAATATCTTCCTCTTCGAGATAAGGATATTCCTTCACAATATCGGCTGCGCTCATACCGTTGGCAATCAGATTGAGCAAGAGCGCCACCGTCACCCGCATACCGCGAATACAAGCCCGACCGCCCAGAATGGTTCCATCAAAGGTAATTCGTTCCAGTTTTTTCATAACAAATCTCCGAGAAAATTATAACTCGAATTCAATGCGCCGCTCCTTCTCCCTCCTCATCCTCGCCCTGCTCGTTATCTTCCTCCTCTCCGCGCTGATAGGGCGTTACCCCGCGCCAGGTTTTCTGCCGCTGAACCAGTTGGCAGATGACGAACTCGCCCAGCGGCTTTTGTTCAACCTGCGCCTGCCGCGCCTGCTGACCGCCCTGCTGCTCGGCATGACGCTTTCGGCGGCGGGGATGGTCTTTCAACTGCTGTTCAGCAACCCGCTGGTCGAGCCTGGCTTCCTCGGCGTTTCGCAGGGAGCGGCATTTGGCGCGGCGCTTTCGATTATCCTCGGCGGCTCTGCCTTCTTCACCCAGACCAGCGCCGTCTTCTTTGCCCTCGCGGGCTTGGGCATTTCCTACCTCCTCGCCCATCGCTTGCGTTATGGCGGCTGGGTGTTGCGCCTCGTGCTGGCGGGCATTGCCGTTTCCGCCTTTTTCTCGGCAGGCTTGGGCTTGCTCAAATACCTCGCCGACCCGCTCACCCAACTGCCCGAAATCACCTTCTGGCTGCTCGGCGGGCTGGCAAGCCTCACCTGGGGCAAACTGCTCGGCGTTTTGCCCGTTGTGCTGGCGGGGCTGGCGCTGATGTTCCTCTTCCGCTGGCGGCTCAACCTGCTGGCGTTGGACGAACAAACCGCCTTCTCCCTCGGCGTCGCCCCAGGGCGCGAGCGCTGGATTCTCATCCTCGCCGCCGTTTTACCCACCGCCGTCCTCATCTCCATCAGCGGCATGGTCGGCTGGGTCGGGCTGATTATGCCGCACATCGCCCGCCGCCTCTTCCGCGCCGACGCCCGCTTTAGCCTGCCCGCCTCCATGCTCCTCGGCGGAATCTTCACCATGCTTTGCGATGACCTCGCCCGCACCCTGCTCGCGGGCGAAATTCCGCTCGGCATTCTCACCTCGTTGTTTGGCGCAATCATCTTCCTTGTGCTGATGGCGCGACATTCCTAACCACTTCCCACTTCCCACTTCTCACTTCTCACTTTCCACTTATCACTTATCACTTATCACTTTCATGCCCCTTCTTTCTTTTCGCAACGTCTCTTTTGGATACCACCCCGCCCGCCCCATTTTGCAGGATGTGAACTTTGACCTGCGCCCCGGGCGGATTGCGGCGATTCTGGGACCGAACGGCGCGGGCAAGACCACCCTCCTTTCCCTCACCCTGGGCTGGCTCTCCGCGTGGACGGGGGAGATTCACCTTTCGGGGAATCCCCTTCGCGCCCTCCCGCCCCGCGAGCGCGGACGCCGCATGGCGCTTGTTCCGCAGGCGGAGCATACCCCCTTCGATTACACCGTCCTCGAATATGTGCTGATGGGACGCGCCCCACACCTGCCCCCGCTCGAAATGCCCACCGCCCAGGATGCGGAAATCGCCCTCAGCGCGTTGGAGCAGGTCGGGCTGGATTCGCTGTCCCGTCGCCCCGTCCCCCAACTCAGCGGCGGCGAGCGCCAACTCATGCTCCTCGCCCGCGCCCTCGCCCAACTTTCCCCATCTCACTTTTCACTTCCCACTTCTCACTTATTACTTTTAGATGAACCCACCGCCCACCTCGACCTGCACAACAAAGCCCGCCTGATTCAAATCCTGCGCCAACTGCGCGATTCGGGCGTGACAATCCTGATGACCAACCACGAACCCGATGTCGTCCTTGCCGTCGCCGATGACGTTTTGCTGATGGAGCCAAACCGCCCGCCTCAATTTGGCGCGCTGGATGAAGTCTTCACTGCCGAAGCGTTGAGCCGCGTGTACAAAATCCCCATCCGCCTTGTGCAAGTCAACGGGCATAAACAGGTGATTTGGACATGACGCTCCACCTCCTCACCGCCGAAATTGGCGCGGGCAAAACCACCTTCTGCGCCGCCCTTGCCGAACAAGCCCGCGCCGCTGGCTGGGATGTGGCGGGAATCCTCTGCCCGCCCGTTTTTGAAAACGGAATCAAAACAGGCATCCGCGCCCAAAACCTCCGCACAAAAGAATCCCGCCCGCTTGCGGTTGCCGCCTCATTCGACCTTCGACCTTCGACCTTTGACCTGTCCCTGGGCAACTGGTTCTTCGACCCCGCTGTCATCGCCTGGGGAAATGAAATCCTCGCCGCCGCCCCGCCCTGTGATTTGTTCCTCGTGGACGAACTTGGACCGCTGGAACTGATGCGCGGCGAAGGCTGGTTCCACGCCATCGAAGCCTTGCGCGGGCAAAACTATCAAGTTGGCGTGGCAGTCGTCCGCCCCAGTTTGTTGCAGACCGCCCAGTCGCTCTTCCCCCACGCTCAAATTCTGCGCTTGCCCGCCTCCCCTGCCGACCTGCTGAGGCGTAGATAAAATACACCCCTTCGGAGGAAAACCGAAGGGGTGTATTTTATTGGGGGCGTTAGTCAGCCTTATCGTCTTTGGGCTTGGAGCCAATTTCCACCATCTGCACCTGCACCTGATAGCGTTTCTCGCCGATGGTCAGTTTGCCCATGGTGTAGTAGCCCTTCGAGCCGGTCTTGAACTCTTTGGGGTCGGCGGTCATCAGCCCGACCAATTGCCCGTCTTGTTTGAATTCTACAGTAATCATTTTTTTCTCCTTGTAGTTTAGGGTTTGATATCAACAATCTGATTTACGCAGGTTCCTTGCAGGTTTTTCTCGGTACAAACCGAGAAAACAGCGCGTAATTTGTTATTGCGCGGGTCCCAGCCCTTAAAGAAGGGCGAAATGAGAAACCCGCTTTGTCCGCCGTTGAGGGGGGCGATGTTCTTGGCGATGATGCAGCCGGTGTACTGGTCGAAGGCGTTTAGCACATGCTCTTCGGTTTTGTTCACCTTCAGGTCTTGCACTCGCACATAGGCAGACCGGAACGGGACGCTGCCCGTGTTTTCGATGATGAAGACTGCAAAGGGCGCTCCTTTGCATACATCAAATTTTTTGAAGGTGATGGTATATCCAGGCGCGGCGGTTGGCGAGGGCAGGGGGGTATATTGGGGCAGGGCGGTAAATTCCGCGCTGGTTTTAAGGCTGTTGGCGAGCATGTAACATTCCGCTGCCGGGGCTTCCGGGTCGCGGACGACAACGTAACCTCCGCCCAGGTCGCGGGCAACGATTTCCACTACTTTGCCTGCGGCGAAGGTGGCTACTAACTCGTAGTTTCCGGCGGGACCCACCCGGCAGTTCGATTCTCTGCCCACTTCGCCGGTGAAAATCTGTGGGGTGGCGGTGTGTTCCGGGGTGGGGGTTGGCGTTTCGGTTGGCGGGGGCGTGGGGGGGGGGGGGTCTTGCGGGGTG
>DYNS01000583.1 GCA_020720965.1 Anaerolinea sp.
GCTATGATGCCAGCTACACCTCGGTACTGCGCCCCTACGGCGTCTGGCTGGTCATTTCTCCATTCAACTTTCCCTTTGCCTTATCGGGCGGTCCTGCCGGCGCGGCGCTCGCAACAGGCAACACGGTTGTCATCAAACCCGCCACCGACACCGCATGGATCGCACGCCTGCTGGTGGATTGCTTCCGCGATGCCGGCATTCCCGACGGCGTACTTAACTTTGTTACAGGACCTGGCTCCACACTGGGGCAGGCGCTGGTAGACAGCCCGGAAGTGGACGGAATCACCTTTACCGGCTCCTTTGACGTGGGTATGAAAATGTTTCAAGAGTACGGCAAACGCAGTTATGTGCGCCCAGTTATTTTGGAACTTGGCGGAAAGAACCCTGTCATTGTCTCTAAAAATGCCGACCTGGAACGCGCCGCGCTGGGCATTGTGCGCTCGGCTTTTGGGTTGCAGGGACAAAAATGCTCTGCGGCTTCACGCGTGCTAATAGAAGATGCCGTGTACGACGACCTGCTCGGCAGGTTGAAAGACCTGGCATCCAAATTGGTCATCGGCGACCCCACACAGCGCAGCACATACGCCGGACCCGTCATCAACGCCGGCGCATACAAGGACTTTCAAAATTTTTGCGCCGAAATCACGGCGGGAAGTGGAACATTTCTGACGGGCGGTCAGGTTAAAACAGGCGGCATCTTCGACAAAGGCTATTTCTGTATGCCAACCTTCGTCACCGACCTGCCCCTCAGCCATCGCCTGTGGACGCATGAAATGTTCCTGCCAATTGCCACGATTGGCAAAGTAAACAACCTGGAAGAAGCCATGCAAATTGCCAATAGCGTAAATTATGGTCTAACGGCAGGCTTCTATGGCTCTGCCGCAGAAACAGAATGGTTCTTCGATCATATTCAAGCAGGCGTAACCTACGCCAACCGCCCACAAGGCGCAACAACCGGCGCTTGGCCCGGCTTCCAACCCTTTGGCGGCGCAAAAGGCTCCGGCTCCAGCGGTAAAAACGCAGGCGGGCATTATTACCTGCCGCTGTATATGCACGAGCAAATTCGGTCTTCTGTGAAATAAGTTTACAGGGCAAAAAAAGAGAGAGCCTTTTGTAAGGCTCTCTCTTTTTGCCCACTATGGCAATGGAACAAGCGGCAGCAAGCGCAGGCAAACCATGACATTTTGATACTGTCTGCCAACCGCCTCCAAAATTCATTGACTGAATTTTGGAGTATAATTTGCGCTTGTGAAATCCTCAGAC
>DYNS01000264.1 GCA_020720965.1 Anaerolinea sp.
CCTCAGCCCCCAACCTTCCCCCGTTTGCGAATGTCCGGTTTGCAGCCCCGGCAACATCCCCCTGGCAGGAGAATAAAAAATGGTGGGCTTAACCTAGCATCTCCACCCACTCATCCAGCACATCGCCGTCCGACCAGTTGGCAGCCAGCCAACGCAAAATGGTCTGGGCGGCGCTTTGTAAATGGGCACTATCGTTGCCGAGTATGGCGCAGCCTATCAGCGCAAACTGATGCGCATCCTGCAAGCCCAACTCCGCCGAGGAAAGGTTAAATTCCCGGTGCAAACGCGCCAGAAGGGGACGCAACCTGCCCCTCTTCTCCTTCAGGGAGGTACAACCCGGCAAACGCAAGTGAATTTTAAGGAGGACAACCATCACGCACCTGTATCATCCGTTACAATTGCACAAAATCCTTCCAACCTCCCCCAATCTTATGACCGAAACCCGCTACCAACAAGCCCTGGATTATCTTTACTCCTTTGTAGACTACAGCCTAAAAAAAGCCGATGTCCTCGCCGCCGCCAATTTTGACCTGGCGCGGATGCGTGCCTTCCTCGCCGCCCTGGGGAACCCCCAAGAACAGTACCCCACCATTCACGTTGCCGGCACAAAAGGCAAAGGCTCCATCTCTGCCCTGTGCGCCAGCGCCCTGCAAGCCGGAGGGCGCAAAACCGGCTTATATACCTCCCCGCACCTGCTCGACTTCACCGAGCGCATTCAGGTCAACAACCTACCCATCCATCCCCAAGACCTGGCAGACCTGGTGGACGAGATAAAACCCGTTGTTGCCAGCATAGAGGCATTAACCACCTTTGAACTGACAACCGCCCTCGGCTTCTTATATTTTGCCCGCCAAAAAGTAGATGCCGCCGTCATCGAAGTCGGCTTGGGCGGCAGGCTGGATGCCACCAACGTCATACACCCGCTTGTCTCGGTCATCTCCTCCATTTCTTACGACCATACCGCCGTGCTGGGCAACACCCTCGCAAAAATCGCCGCAGAAAAAGGCGGCATCATCAAACCCGGTGTACCGGTTGTGCTTGCCCCCCAAAAAACCGAAGCCCTGGAAATGCTCGCCATGCTGGCAGTGGAAAGGCACAGCCCCTTGCACATGGTCGGCATAGACTGTTTATACGAAATTGGCAAACATTCTCTCAACGAGCAAGAGGTCTTTGTTTGGGAGCCAGGCTTGCCCAAAACCCGGCTGCAAATTCCCTTGCTCGGCAGGCATCAGGCGCAAAACGCCGCCACCGCCTACGCCGCCCTCCATGCAAGCCACCTGGGGCTACCAGAAAAAGCGATTTTGGAGGGATTCGCCTCCGCAAAGTGGCAATGCCGCTTTGAAATTGCCCACCCCCAAAACCCCACCCTCGTCTTCGACTCGGCGCACAACGAAGACTCCTTTCTACGGCTGGCAGAAACCCTGCGGGACTACTACCCGGAACGCAAGGTCATCCTGCTGTTTGGCGCCTCGGAAGATAAACACATTGCCGACATGCTGAAGGCAATGGAGGGTATAATCAGCCGCCTCATTCTGGCACGCGCCAACCATCCCCGCGCCCTGGGGGTAGATGCCCTTCTCGAAGCGGCAAAACAGGCTGGGCTGCAGGCAGTTTCCTCCGCCGAATCGGTCCCGGCGGCGTTGAATCTGGCAATTTCTCTTTCAGAGCAAACCGGCGACCTCATCCTTTCGGCAGGCAGCATGTTCCTCACTGCCGAAGTAAAACAAGCGTGGATGGATAGAAACTCCCCAATAACAAGGTGATACGATGAACTACCAAGACGACTGGGACGATGAAGACGAAGAAGAATTTGATATGGCAATTAGCCAGCGCACCGATGAACTTTACCGCGTGCCAAACCACGAAGCCGATGCCGAAGGCGTGTTTGAAGCCCTGGTTTTGCCCATGCGCGACCTGGTTGTCTTTCCGCACATGGTTTCGCCCATCTTTGTGGATAGCGAATCTGCCCTGCTTACCCTGCAAAACGCCCACGAGAAGAACGAAACCGTCATTGGGCTAACCCAAAAAGACCCGGAACTGGATAGCCCCAAAGCCGATGACTTTTTGCCCATCGGGGTGGAAATTGCCGCCGGGCGGCTGCTTTCCATGCCGGATGGCAACAGTTCCTCCCTGGTACAGGGCAGGCGGCGGGTAAAAGTGCTGCAATTTACCAAACTCAAACCCTACCTGCGGGCGCGAGTGCAAGTGATTGAAGAGCCCACCAAAGCCGACAAACAAGTGCAGGCGCTCATGCGCTCTGCCCTCAACATGTTCGACCGCTGCGTAGAACTAAACCGCTCCATCCCCGAAGAAGCCCACCTCTTCGCCATGAACATCGCCGAACCCGGCTGGCTAGCGGATATGGTCGCCACCTCCATCTCCGTCTCCTTTGAAGAACGCCAAAAACTCCTGCTCATGCCCGAACCCCAAAAACGCCTGGAACGGGTGAACCAACTGCTGGCAGAAGAGCTGGACGTGCTGGAATTGGAAGAAAACATCCATAACAAAGTCCAAAGCGAGGTGGATAAGAGTCAGCGCGAGTTTTACCTGCGCGAGCAAATGAAAGCCATTCAGACCGAATTGGGCGAAGGCGATGTGTGGACTCGGGACGTGAACGAACTGCGTCAAAAAGTGGAAGAAGCCAAACTGCCAGAAGAAGCCCGCAAAACCGCCCTAAAAGAAATTGAACGCCTGAACCAAATGCCACCCATGACCCCCGAACTGGGCATGATACGCACTTACATCGAATGGATTCTCGACCTGCCCTGGTCCAACTTCACCGAAGACAACCTGGACGTGGAAAACGCCGCCAAAATTTTAGACCGCGACCACTACGGCTTGCAAAAAGCCAAAGACCGCATCCTGGAATACATTGCCGTCCGCTCCTTAAAACCCAAAAAAGAACGCCAACCCATCCTCTGCTTTGTAGGACCTCCCGGCACGGGCAAAACCTCGCTGGGGCGCTCCATCGCGGAGGCGCTGGGGCGCAAGTTTGTGCGCGTCTCGCTGGGCGGCGTGCGCGATGAAGCCGAAATTCGCGGGCATCGCCGCACCTACATCGGCGCACTGCCGGGGCGCATCATCCAAACCATGAAACGCGCCGGAAGCGCCAACCCCCTCTTCATGCTGGATGAAATTGACAAACTCGGCTCCGACTTTCGCGGCGACCCCTCCTCCGCCATGTTGGAAGTGCTCGACCCCGAACAAAATAACGCCTTCAGCGACCACTACCTGGAAATCGCCTTCGACCTCTCCAAAGTCATGTTCGTCACCACCGCCAACAGCCTCGGCAGCATCCCCGATGCCCTGCTGGATAGGATGGAAGTGATTGAATTCCCCGGCTACATCGAAGAAGAGAAGATGGCAATCTCCGACCGCTACCTCATCCCCCGCCAAATGGACGAAAACGGGATGAGCGACACCAACCTGCGCTTCTCCGACACCGCCCTACAACGCATCATCCGCGAATACACCTACGAAGCCGGAGTCCGCAACCTGGAACGCGAAATCGGACGCATGATTCGCAAAAGCGCCCGTCTGAAAGCCGAAAAGAAAGACTACCCCGTCATCGTCACCCCCAACCTGGTAGAAAAATTTTTGGGACCCCCGCAATTTCTACGCACCGAAGCAGAACTGCGAGACGAAGTCGGAGTCGCCACCTCCCTGGCATGGACAGAAAGCGGCGGAGAAATCATGTCCATCGAAGTCGCCGTGCTGGAAGGCAAAGGCGGCTTGCAAATGACCGGGCAAATTGGAGACGTGATGCAAGAATCCGGTCAGGCAGCACTCACCTACATCAAATCCCGCGCCGACCTCTTCGGCATAGACCAGGAAGTCTTTGAGCGGATGGACATCCACGTTCACATGCCGGAAGGCGCCATCCCCAAAGACGGACCCAGCGCCGGCATCACCCTGGCAAGCGCCATCCTCTCCGCCCTCACCGGTCGCCCCATCTACCGCGAAGTGGGCATGACCGGCGAAATCACCCTGCGCGGGCGGGTACTCCCCATTGGCGGCGTGCGCGAGAAAGTCCTGGCGGCACACCGCGCCGGGCTAAAAGTCATCATCCTGCCGCAAAAAAACGTCAAAGACCTGGTAGATGTCCCCAAACGGGTTCGCACCGACCTGAAGATTGTTCCGGTGGAACACATGGACCAGGTACTGGAAATCGCCATCGACCCGGAACCTGTCTCCCCGCCCCCCAAACCGCGCCGCCGCCCGGAAGATGGCGGGCAAGCCACCGAAGAATAAGCGACCTCCCTCACCCCAACCCCTCTCCTGCCTGGTAGAGGGGTTTTTGTATTTTCCAATTGACATAACAAACATTTGTTCTATAATAAAACCAATGGACGACCTGACCCAACTGCAACTACTCTCCGAACAAATGAACCTGGAACCCGCCGAGGAGCG
>DYNS01000584.1 GCA_020720965.1 Anaerolinea sp.
ATTGATGTTGACCGGAATCATCACCGCGCCCAGCTTTGCCAACGCAAGCCAGAGGATGGGAAAATCTACCCCGTTGGGGAGCATGACGGCAACGTGAGCGCCTTTTTCTATGCCGACTGAAGCCAACAGGTTGGCGGTTTTGTTTACCTGGCGCTGCACCTCTGCAAACGAGAGGGTTTGCGCCCCGGCAATGAAGAGCGGCTTATGAGCATATTGCCCGGCGGACCAATCTAACAATTCTCCGAGGCTGTGCCATTGCATGGACGTTTCTCCTTGAGTTATTTTTTTACGCGCCGCACAAACATTTGGCTTAGTTCGCGGCTGGCTTGGGGTAAATCTACCGCTTGCGGGTCGAAGACCCACTGCAACATGACACCATCTATGCTACCCTGCACCAGAGCAGACATGCCCTGTGGCTCGAACCCGGCAAACTCGCCTTGTTCCAACCCGATGCGGAAAATCTTTTGCAGGTGGGCGCGGCAGGGGTCGTAGGCGGTTTGGCTAAAGGCAATTTTCTCCTCCGGGGAGGTAAAACTGCCCCACAAATCTACCAACGCCACAAAGTGGGCGCGATTTTGGGCAATGTACTCAAAACTCGCCTGTATGTACGCTTGCAATTTGTTGCCCGCGTCTTCCTGCGCCTCCACCTGCTCTTTGATGTATGCGCCCTGGCGGTTGAGAATGGTGTGGATGGCGGAGGTGATGAGGTCGTGTTTTCCGTCAAAATGGTAGGCAATTAAGCCTTTGGTAATGCCCAATCCCTTTGCAATTTCCGCAAAGGAGGTTTGGGTGTAGCCCTGCTCGGCGATGGTTTGCAGCGCCGCATCAATAATCTGTTTACGGCGGGCTTCTTCGATGAAGGTTGGTTTTTCTTTGGGGGGTATCATGCTGGCTCCTGATGCAAAACGGGATGGTTTTACAGCATTTTAGCCGCAATTTCCTTAAAAATTTTCGCCGCCACCATCTCGGTGATGTTGTGCGGGTCGCGGGTTGGGTTGAGTTCGACCACATCCGCGCCGATGATGTTTGCATTGAGCGATTGAATGACGCTCAACGCTTCGCGCGTGGACAGCCCGCCAGGTTCGCGGTGGGAAATTCCAGGTGCGAAAGCAGGGTCGAGACAATCCATGTCGAAGGTGACGTAGAGCGGCGAGTCAAATTGGATGTTGAAGACATCACGCCACCGTTGCATGGTCAACACTTCCACACCGAAGCGCTTTGCCTGCTCGCGTTGATGTCCGTTGATGGTGCGAATGCC
>DYNS01000265.1 GCA_020720965.1 Anaerolinea sp.
CAATTCGCTGGGAGGCACTCAATCAGTCGGATGGGCATTTTGTGCGCCTGCCCGGCTATCCCTGGCAGAGGCAGACCTACTGGCTCTCTTCGGATGCCCGCCGCCGACACGACCTGGAGCCGCTGACCCATCCGCTGCTGGGGATGCGCCTGCCCGCCCCCCAACCGACCTGGGAACTGCAGCTCGACCCCCGTGTGCTGGATTACCTCAACGACCATCGCATTTGGGACAGCCTGGTTTTTCCTGGGGCGGGCTATGCCGAAATGGGTTTGGCGGTTGCCGGGGCGTTGTTCCCAGGGGAAGCTTATGCCGTAGAGTCTCTGCACATTAAAAAGGCGCTTTTTCTCTCTCTGGACCATTTGCCAACCCTCCAGACCATTTTCGATGAAAGCGGGAAAACCTTCTCCATCTACAGCGCAACCGATGAGAAAAAAGACTGGCAGTTGCACGCCCAGGGCGAACTGCGCAAACTGATTCCCTCCCCCCGCCCCGCCGCCGACCTGCCCGGATTGAGACAGTCTTTGGCTTTTGTGGCGGATAAGCGCCGCTATTACGAAGCCTATCGGGAGATGGGCTATCAGTTTGGACCCAACTTCCAGCAGATTCAAAATGTTTGGGCAGCGCCGGGGCAGGCGTTGACCGAGATTTTCGTCAGCGCTCCGGTGCGTCAGCAGGCAGCCGAATATCATTTTCACCCCGCCCTGTTGGATGCCTGCTTCCAAAGCCTGAGCGCGGCTGCCGAATTGATGCAGGCTGCCCAACCGGGCGGCGGAGTCTCGTACCTGCCCGCCGCCTTCGGGCGGATTCAACGCCGAAGCGCCAACCTGCCCGACCAATTCTGGGTCTTCGTCAGGGTGACAGAGCAAAATTGGAACGCCATCACCGCCGATTTCCAGGTCTTTGACTCGGAGGGCGTTCTGCTCGCGGAAATTTTGGCGGGGCGCTTCGACCGGGTTAAGTCCAATGCCTCCGCCCCCCAATCCGCCGATTTTTACCAGTTTCACTGGCAGCCCCAACGTCTCAAAAGCGCCCCGCTCCCCGCAGCGGCGCAATTCCCGCCCGTTGCCGAAATCGTGGCGGAAGCGGAGCGAACCCGCCCGGAAATTTACCAATCCCGCCAAATGGAGGCGTACTTCCGGGGCTTTCTACCGCGCTTCGAGGCGCTCACCCGGCAGGCGATTCTGCACTCCTGGCTGGTTTTGGGCTGGGATTTCCCCGTTGGCAGCCGGTTTTCCACCGATGCGCTGATTCAACGTCTCGGCATCATCGAGCGTCACCGCCCTCTGACGCGGATGCACCTGGCGGCGCTGGCGCAGGTCGGGATTCTCCAGCAAGCGCAGGCGGAGGTCTGGCAGGTGAACCAGGCTCCGGCGCAGGTCAATGTGCCAACCCTGCTGGAACAACTCGCGGCAGAGTACCCTCAAGCCGCCTCGGATGTTGCCCTGCTCCAAGCCCTTGCCCCCCGCCTGCCGGAAATCCTGCGCGGTCGCCTGGACCCCATGACCCTGCTCTTCCCGGATGGCTCATCCCGTTTACTGACCACCTTCTACCGCTCCGGCGGCGACCAGGTGGCGGGCTACCAACTTGTTCTGGCTGCCCTGCAAAAGGCGCTGGAGCGCCTTCCCGCCGGGCGACCCCTGCGGGTGCTGGAGTTGGGCGCGGGAACCGGCGCGTTAACCGCCACTCTCCTGCCCGCCCTGCCCGCCGACCGCACCGAGTACACCTTTAGCGACATCAGCCCCAAATTTTTGCACGAAGCCAGCCAGCAGTTTGCCGCGTCTCCGTTCATCGAGTACCGCGTCTTTGACCTGTCCAAACCGCCTGCCGCCCAGGGGTTGGATTTGCAGGGTTACGACCTCATTCTCGCCGCCAACACCCTGCACGCCACGCCCGATATTGGGCAAAGCCTGGCGCATGTGGCGCAGTGCCTCGCCCCGGAAGGCCTGTTTCTCTTCCTGGAACTGACCCGTAAACTGACCTCCTACAGCACTATTTTTGGCATGTTCCCAGATTGGTGGCGGCAAAACCCGCAGACGGGGCAGACCGACCTCGCCCTGCTGGAGCGTGCGGAATGGCTGGAAAGGCTGGAAGCGGGCGGTTTTCGTCAGCCGGGGGCTTTTGCCACTGCGCGGCAGGCAGACGAAGCCTGCCTTAGCGCTTTTGTGGCGCTCGCCCCGCTTTTTCCGCCTGCCCCAGAGAGCAAACCCGCGCCGGGAACTTACCTGCTCTTCGCCGACCAAAGCGGGGTTGCCTCCGCGCTGGCGCAAGCTCTCGCTCGCGCCGGGGCGCGAGCCGTTAGCGTGACCGCTGGCGAAGCCTTTACCCGCCTCGATTCTGACCATTACACGCTGAACCCGGCGGCGGAAGATGATTTGACTCGCTTGCTCTCCGCCATCCATACCGAAGATGCCCCCCTGGTCGCCCTCCTCCACGCTTGGGGGCTGGATGCGCCTCCGATTCATTCTCTCACCGCCGAACAACTCGCCGTCACCCAGCAGACCGGGGCGCTTCACGCCTTGCGCCTGACCCACGCCTTAGCCGCCCAAAAATTCGCCAAATCGCCCGCTGTTGTTTTCCTCAGCCGGGATGCTCAACCCGTCCTGCCGACCGATACCTGCGCCGGTTTGGCAAACGCGCCCCTGCTCGGTTTCCTGCGGGTGGCGAACAACGAATATTCCACCTTTCAGTGGCGGCTGATTGACCTGGACCCGGCGCAGACCGAAGCGGAAACCGAAGCCCTGCTGTTGGAATTAACCCAGCCCGATACCGAATCGGAGGTCGCCTACCGGCACGGCAGGCGTTACGCCAATCGCCTGCGCCAGGTCAAACCGGAGATTCTGCCTCCATTACAGCGCAATGCCCGCCCCAAAGGGGGCGAGATTCTGCCTTACCGCCTCCAAATGAATCAGCCCGGCAGTTTTGCCAGCCTGAGCCTCAACGAAACCCACCGTCAGCCGCCCGGCGCGTTGGAAATCGAGGTCGAGGTGCGGGCGGGCGGTCTCAACTTTCGGGATGTGATGAAAGCCCTGGGGATGTACCCCGGCAACCCGGTGGATTTGACCTGGCTGGGCGATGATTTTTCCGGGGTGGTTACGGCGGTTGGCGAACAAGTCACTGGTCTTCAGCCCGGCGATGCTGTTGCCGGGATGGCTCCCTACGCTTTCCGCTCGCATCTGACGGTTGACCAGCGGGCGGTTTTCAAAATTCCGGCTCATCTCAGTTTGGAGGAAGCCGCCACCCTGCCAACTGTTTTCCTGACTTCCTACTACGCCCTTGTTTCGCTGGCGCGAATGCAGCCCGGCGAGCGGGTTCTCATCCATGCCGCTACCGGCGGGGTGGGGCAAGCCGCGATTCAGATAGCCCAGGAGCTGGGTCTGGAGATTTTCGCCACAGCCGGGACTCCCGAAAAACGGACTCTGCTTCGGGAGCAGGGCATCCCCCACGTTTTCGATTCGCGCTCCCTTCACTTTGCGGATGACCTCCTGCGTGTCACCGGCGGGCGTGGGGTGGATGCCGTTCTCAACTCGTTGGCGGGTGACTTTATTCCCAAAAATTTCTCGGTTTTGGCTCCTTTTGGGCGCTACCTGGAAATTGGTAAAGTGGATGTGTACGCCAACAGCAAAATTGGGCTGGAAGCCCTGCGGAACAATCTTTCGGTTTTCATCATCGACCTGGCGCAGCTGAGGGAACATCGCCCCGCCGAATTTGTTGCCATTTTGGAAACTTTGCGCCAAAAATTTGAGCAAAAAATCTACCGCCCCCTGCCGCACACCGTTTTTTCCATCACCGAAGCGGCGGAGGCTTTCCGCTATATGGCGGCGGGCAAACATATTGGCAAAAATGTGCTTTCCTTTCAGGCGGAGCAAATTTTGGTGGGGATGAACACCGAAGCCGGGCAGCTTTTCCGACCCGATGCTGCCTATCTCATCACGGGCGGGGCGGGCGGCTTTGGTTTGGAAGTCGCCCAATGGATGGCGCGGCAGGGCGCTCGTCACCTGGCGTTCTTTACCCGCAGCGGACCGCCCGATGCGGCGGCGCGGGAGGCGCTGGAGCAGCTCCGCGCCGGGGGGGTGACCGTGCTGGACCTGCGCGGCGATGTGACCGTTGCGGCGGATGTGGAGAAGGCGGTGCGCGAGTTGCAAGACCAGTCCGCGCCGCTGGCGGGGGTGATTCACAGCGCGATGGTGTTGAACGACCAACTTTTGGCGGAAATGGACGAAGCCGGTTTTCAACTGGCTTTTGCCCCCAAAATTTTGGGGGCATGGAACTTGCATCAAGCCACCCTGCACCTGCCCCTGGAGCATTTCATTTGCTTTTCTTCTCTCTCCAGCGTTATTGGCACAACCAAGCAAGCCAACTACAGCGCAGGCAATGCCTTTTTGGATGCTCTGGCG
>DYNS01000585.1 GCA_020720965.1 Anaerolinea sp.
CGACAGGATGCTGCCGTCACTGACTTTTTCCCGGAATTGTTGCAGGATCAGGTCGTGGTTGAGGGTGTCGAAGCATTTGGACAAGTCCATGTCGACGACCCATTCCCGCTGGTAGCGGCGGATGAACAGTTGGGCTTTGCTGATGGCCTGATGCGCACTCCGTCCGGGACGGTAGCCGTAACTGGAGGGGTGGAAGTCAGGCTCGAACAGCGGTTCCAACAGGGTTTTCAGGGCTTGTTGCACGATGCGGTCACGAACTGTTGGGATGCCTAACAGGCGTTCACCACCCCCCGCTTTGGGGATGCTGACGCGCCGCACGGGTTGCGCCCGGTAGCGTTTGCCTTTCAGTTCGTCCAGCAGGCACGACAGTTCCGCCTCCTCGTCAGCGGCAAACGCGGCGATGCTTTGCCCGTCGATGCCGGGTGCGCCCCAGTTGCGTTTGACTTGCCGGAAGGCTTCGTGCAGGGCGGTCATGTTGAGCAGCCGCCCGTATAAACTGTAGTGTTTCCTCATGCCTGTGCTTTCCTGTGCGGGCTACTCCATCCTGCCGTCGGTAGCGCGGGGGATGTTTCGGGGAAGTAGGACGGTGTGCTAGCCCTGAGGCAATCTGCCGTCCCGGTTTTCCCGTACTTCCCGTGATGCGGTTTCGGCGTCCAGTGCGGTATTCCTACCTGACCAGACGGGAAGACCCCGCCCCGTCGGGCGGTTCGTGCATCCGCTACCCAAGGCTGGGCGGTTTCGCCAGCGTTGATGGGTGACTTTCCCCCTTCGCATCAACCAGCCACGTTTGATGGTTGGTTGCCCGCTGCACCTCCGGCGGCGGTCAGCCCAGTTTTGTCCTCCAGTCAGTTACCTGCTTTCATCGGCTGGGCTTTCGTCACTACTACGGGGTCATCTGCCACCTCACACGCCACGGCCTTTCTTGAGTCACGTCTTGAAAGGCGGTGCCTTGGTGTAAAAAAAAACCACACCAAGGGCGGTGCAAGGCTTCCCCGGTTAAGGCGGGTTCCCGGTGGGCAATTCCATCCTGCATCACATATCAGGTCTGACCGAGTATCGGGCTTTGCCTTATTTCGCAGGCTTACCGCTCCTGATATGCCGTCCCAGGTTCGCTTGCGCTATGTACCGCTCACTTCCTATGGCTTCCTTCAGACCCTGCCGTTACCCGCAACGCCCTTGCCAATCGGATTATCTTCCCCCCGGTCGGGGTGATGCCTGCGTGCGCAGGCTGGGGTTGCCCGCCATGCCGGGCAAAC
>DYNS01000266.1 GCA_020720965.1 Anaerolinea sp.
AGGCGGCGAAGATTTACGTGGCGCGTCCATGACGGCTGGCGCCTCTCCCCTCATTGCCCTTGCCGGGCAGCCCAACATGGGCAAATCTACCTTGTTTAACCTGCTCACCGGGCTAAACCAGCATGTGGGGAACTGGGCAGGCAAAACAGTGGAAAGGCGGGAGGGCATCTTCTCGCTCTTTGGGCAGGATGCCCGCCTAGTAGATTTGCCCGGAACCTATAGCCTTACCGCCAACTCCCCGGAGGAGGTGATTGCCCGCGAGTTCATTGTGCGCGAAACTCCGCAAGTGGTCATTGCCGTAGTTAGCGCCGCCAATTTGGAGCGAAGCTTGTACCTGGTGGCAGAACTGATGGCGCTTTCCGCCCCTCTCGTGGTTGCCCTTAATATGATGGACGTTGCCGCCCAGGAGGGGCTTTTGGTGGAGCCGCATGTGCTGGAAGCCGCCCTGGGGCTGCCGGTTGTGCCGATGACGGCAAGCAAAGCCGATGGCGTGCGCGATTTGCTGGAGGTGGTCCAGAAAATGCTTCAGGGCGCAATCCAGTCCGAGCCTAAAATCCCCCAAATCCGCGCCGACCACCGCGAGGTGCTGGCATCCATCTCCAGCCTGATTGATGGCTACACCCCCGCGCCCTACCCGCAAAGTTGGATTTCTCTCAAATTACTGGAAGGCGATGCCGAAATTGCCCGCCTGATGCAAGAAACCCTGCCTCCTAACGTCTGGCAGGCGGTACAAGACATCCTGCGCGAACATGACGATGCCTTTTTGGCGGTTGCCTCCGGGCGTTACGAATGGGTCGGGCGCATGGTACGCGCCGCCGTCACCCAACCCCGCGTGGGGCAAATTGGGCTTACAGAGCGCCTGGACCGCTGGGCAGCCCACCCCTTTTGGGGCTTGCTCATCCTGGCGGGCATATTGGGGCTTATCTTCTGGCTCACCTTCGCCCTCGGCTCTCCCCTGCAAGACGGCATGGATACCTACCTCATCCAGCCCTTTGCCGGGTTCGCCGCGGGTGCCTTGCAAAATGCACCTTTTTGGCTGCGCGGCATGGTTGTGGATGGAATCATCGGCGGGGTGGGTTCGGTGCTGACCTTTTTACCCATTTTGGTTATCTTTTTTGCCACCTTTGCCCTTTTGGAAGATGTAGGCTACATGGCACGCGCCGCTTATGTGATGGACAACCTGATGCACCTCATGGGCTTGCACGGCAAGTCTTTTTTGCCGCTTTTCCTCGGTTTTGGCTGCAATGTACCTGCCATTATGGGCACGAGGGTCATCGATTCTTTTCCCGCCCGCCTGCTCACCATCATCATCGCCCCCCTTGTGCCATGCACTGCTCGCATGGCGGTTGTCACCTTTATTGCGCCTGTCTTCTTTGGGCAGAATGCCGTTTGGGTTTCCTGGGGTTTGGTTTTGCTTTCGCTAACGGTATTGGTTCTCAGTGGGGTTGTTCTTAACCGGGTACTCTTCAAGGGGCAGCGTTCTGCCTTTATCATGGAAATGCCCCTGTATCACATCCCCAACCCTCGCACCATTGCTTTGTTGGTTTGGCAGCGTTCCATCTCTTTTGTGCAAAAAGCCGGTACTGCCATTTTGCTGATGGCGCTGCTGGTTTGGGTGCTCTCTTACCTGCCCAACGGCGACCTGAACAACAGTTACCTGGCGCAATTTGGCAAGAGCATAGAGCCGGTGGGGAGGTGGATGGGGCTGGACTGGCGTTTGACGGTTGCCCTCATTACCAGTTTTCCTGCCAAAGAGAACGCCATTGCCACCCTCGGAGTCTTGTTCGGCAATTCCCCCGGCGCGGGTCTGGCGGAGGCGCTTTCTTCCACTTTCTCGCACGCTTCGGCATTGTCTTTTCTGGTCGTCACCATGCTTTTCATTCCCTGCATGGCAACCGTAGCCGTCACCCGTCAGGAGACGAATTCCTGGCGCTGGACGATGCTCAGTTTCTTTCTGCTCCTCGCCCTCTCCATTTTGGCTGGCACAGTAACCTACCGCCTTGCCTCCCTTTTAGGACTATAGCCCATGTTAGAACAGCTACTGGAAGAAATTCGTAAAGGAGGCACCTTGCAGCCCTCCGTCCTCGCCCTGCAATTGGGTGCCTCCCCGCAAATGGTGGAAGCCATGCTGGAGCATTTGGAGCGTGCCGGTTATATTCGCCCCTATCAAACCTCCTGTGGCGACTCCTGCGCCGGGTGCAGCCTTAAATCGCAATGCAGCCTGCCCGTCCGTGCCAACAGCCTTAAAATTTGGCAGGGTTAGAGCAACCTAACCTGCCGCCCCGCAACAAAACACACCCCGCATTGGGGTGTTTTTTGTTGCGGGAGAGGGGTTTGAGTCATATCTCCACTTTGCAGATATGAAAGGTATAATTTGGATAGTCAATATCTTATTTATTCTAAAGAAAGGCTATCCATGAAAAAATCTATCCTTACCGGGCTATTGCTCATCCTTTTCATTCTATCCGCTTGTGCGCCGCCTGCCGTCAACACGCAACTGACCGCCCCCAACGTCTTCTTGCGCGGGGTGCAATCGGCGGGCGGGGTGCGCTATGCCGCAACCTTTATTAAACCTGCCCCCCAAACCGAAATGCAAAACGTGCAGGTGGAAATAACTCTGCCCGCCAATGTCGCCCTCATCGGTTTGGGCGTTCCTCGTCAGGTCAGCATGGCGGAAATTCGGCAGAACGGCTTAACCCGCACATTGGCGTGGCACATCCCCTCCGTTTCCGCCAGCCAGCAAATGGATGTCCTCTCCTTCAGCGTTCCCCTCCCCCTCCCAGGGCAGATAAGCTTTTCCATGCGCTGGCAGGATTCCGCCGGAGTGGAGCATCTCGAACAATTTGACGAATCGCCTCCCCTGGTTGTCGCCACCGAGTCCGAAGCGGAGCTGCTCATTACCGAAAGCGGCTATCAGCCGATGGGCAACAGCGGGGTGAGAGTTTCCGCCCCCGTCACCCAGCCGCCTTTGGCATTGCAGGTGCGCGTCCTGCCCGCATCGTTTAACCCACCGGCAGAATTTGGCGCGCTGTGGTGGTGTTCCCTGGCAGAGATGGACGGAGTTCCGGCGGGACAGAGCGTTAATGTGGTTGTGCCCCTGCGCCGACCCATTGCGCCCTTTACCCAACTGGCTTTGTTTCAGCAAAATGGATACGGCTCCTGGTCGCTTTTGCCGCAAACCGGCACGGTTACCGCAGATGGTTTGTCGGTGGCGTATGCCCACCCTGGCGGGTTGGTTGCCAGCGGGGGCGAGCAAGAGTTGCAACCGGCGCAAGTGGATTTGCAGGAAGTAAAAGACGGCACGAGCAATACGGTCGCCTTTGCCGAGGCGCCCAGTCAGCCGGACAGCGCCGTGCAAGCTGGGGTTGCGGATGGGGCAAACAACACCATTATCATCAGCGAAGCGCCCCCCGCCGCGCCGCCGCCTGCCAATGACGGCGCGGGCAACACTGTCATCGTGGGCGAAGCCACTGCCGCGCCGCCGCCTGCTAATGATGGCACAAGCAATACCGTCATTGTGGGTGAAGCCACCGCCGCGCCGCCCGCCGCTGTGACCGAATCTCCTGCCGAGGCAGCCCCCACCGCCCAGCCGACCTCCGCGCCTACTGCCTTTGTCACCGCCGCTGTGACCGAATTTCCCACCGAAACAGCCCTCACCGCCCAGCCGACCTCCGCGCCTACTGCCTTTGTCACCGCCGTTGTGACCGAATCTCCCACCGAAACAGCCCCCACTGCTCAGCCGACCTTTACCTCAACCCCCGAACCTGCCATCCCAACCCTGGCGTTCACCAACACCCCCGCAGCCGCCCCGCCAGGCAAAAAAGCCACATCCACGCCTCGTCCCACCCAGGTTATTCGGATTGTGACCTCAACCCCTCCGCCTCCCGTGTTGGCTTCCCCCTCTCCCTATCCAACCCGCACCCCGGCTCCCACCCTCTCCCTGCCGATTGTGGCATATAACGCCCCAGCCTACCTGGAAGTCGGTTACGAAGAAACCGGTAGCCCCATCCGGGTTGTGATTATTCAGCAAGGGGAAGAGTTTTTGCAATGTCAATCTGGTGGGCTGATTTGCGCCCCTCTGCTTCGCACACCGCGACCTTAAAATAAAACGTCCGCAGGGGCTATTGCCCCTGCGGACGCATAAAGTACAAACAAGGCTTAGTCACCGCACCCGCAAGAGCCGCCGCCGCAACCGCAGGAATCACCTTCGTGGTCTTCGTGCTCGTGCCCGCCGCCAGAACCGCAGGAGCAGGAACCGCCCTCTTTTTGCGCGTTGGGGCTGCTGACAACAAACCCCGCCCCATGTGTTGGGTCTTCCACAAAATCGATATTTGCGCCTTCGAGATAGGGCATGGACATTTCATCCACAACGACCTGAACAT
>DYNS01000016.1 GCA_020720965.1 Anaerolinea sp.
CACAGCCGGGTTCCGCCTCCGCCAGCCATAATAACAGCGTAAGTATGTTCCATAGGTTATCCTGTTTGGTAGTTGGTTTGGGGTTCGCCCAATGCAATATACTGCATTCCACCCAGTTGGCGCACCATACCCTTAAGTTCCATCATGGTCAGGGTGGCAGAGACTTCTTCGATGGGAAGGTTAAGGTTGGCACGGAGTTCGTCTATGTGAACCGGCTGGGCGCTGAGCAGGTTCAGCAGGGCGGCTTCGGTAAGGTTGCCAGGGATAACCTGGCGAATTTGGCGTTGTTGGACATTGCGGGTGAGGTTGAGGGCTTCCAGCACATCTTGAGGGGTGAGGAGGGGTCTTGCGCCGTTGGCAATGAGGCGGTTAGGACCTTTGGATTGGGGGGCGTAAATACTGCCGGGCAGGGCAAAGACATCTCTACCCTGGTCGGCGGCAAATTGGGCGGTGATGAGCGCCCCGCTGGTTTCTCCGGCTTCGATGACGATGGTGGCGAGAGATAGCCCGCTGATGATTCGGTTACGCGGAGGGAAGTTGGCGCTATCGGGAGGGGTTCCGGGGGCGTAGTCGCTGAGGACAGCACCCTGTTCGCTGAGGCGCTCGGCGAGGGCGCGGTGCTCGGGCGGGTAGATTTTATCCACCCCGGAGCCGAGGACGGCGAGGCTGCGCCCCCCGGCTTTGATTGCGGCTTGGTGGGCAATGGCATCCACGCCGCGCGCCAACCCGCTGACGACTGTGACTCCGTTGAGGGCGAGCATATTCGCCACTTCTTCGGCGGCTTGCCTGCCGTAAGGGCTTACGGCGCGAGTGCCTACGATGGCGACTGCCCAGGCATCTTCCGGGTGAAAGTCGCCGCGCAGGTAGAGAACGGGTGGGGGTTGGTCTATTTCTTTCAGGCGGGCGGGGTAGGCGGGGTCTTCCCAGGTGTAGATGCGAATCCCCTTTTCTTCTATTTTTTGCAGGTATTCTTCCAAAGAAACGTTGGCGCGTACCTGCAAAACTCGCTCTGTAAGTTTGGGGGTTAGCCCGGCGGAGAGCAGTTGGGCGGGGCTTGCTCCCCAGGCGGCTTTTAAACTGCCGAAGTAGGTGAGCAGCGCCTGAGTGCGAACAGCCCCGATGCCTTTTACAAGCGTAAAGCCAACCCAGTAGCGCGTTTCTTCCATAAGGCGCAGGCGCTCGTTAAGAGTCGGTCTCTGCCTCGTCTTCCATCAAGCCCGGCAGGAGGTGAACGGTGATGAGGGCTTGGGGAAGACTTATCTGGCGGATGACTTGCGGAATGGCAGGCAGGAGGAGTTCGCCGCCGCCGGGTTTGGCAACAATATAAACATCGTTGGCGCCGGTTTCCAAAATTTCTTTTAATTCTCCCAGCGCCCGCCCGTTTTCTTCCTGCACTTGTAAGCCGATTAATTGGTGATGGTAGTATTCGCCTTCGGGCAGGGGGGGGCGGCTTTCGGCGGTGACGAATGCCACTTTGCCGGTATGCTTGGAGGCTTGTTCCGGGGTGGAAATCCCTTCAAAACCCAGCAGCAGCCCGTCATTGTGGGTGCGGCGGCGGGTAATTTTGAGGGGTTGTTTGTCTTCCCCGGCGTAAAGGGAGGTTCCAGGTTTGATTCGCTCTGGAAAATCGGTGTATATGGTGAGCAGGATGTCGCCATATACGCCGTGCGGCTTGCGAAGCAGCCCAACCGCTAAATAGACAGGCTCGCCGGTGGAAGGCGAGCCTGGTTGTCCAGCCGGAACGGGGGAGGCGGGGGTTTTCATCAGGGTTCTACCACGTCCAGGGTCACTTGCTGACCCTCGCGCTCGGCGGCGACCCGTAGCAGGATGCGGATGGCGTTGGCGACCCGCCCGCTTTTTCCTATAACCCGTCCCATGTCGTCTTTGGCGACTTTGAGCTCTAACCGCAAACGGTTTCCGCTGCGGTACTGAGAGACGGCAACTTGTTGGGGGTGTTCAACCAGAGATTGGGCAATAAATTCGGTGAGGGCTTTCATTGGCTCCTCTGTAAAAAGGTTGCCTGGCGGAGATTTCCGCCAGGCAGAAGGCAGCGAGGGTTAGTCTTGGCGGGTGCGAAGAGTGGTGTTGCGTTTTTCTTCGGCTGCTTTGGCTTCTTCCAACAGGGTTTCGATGCTTTCGCCTTTCTTCAGGCGGGCGAAGCGCTCCTGGGTTCCGGTTGTTCTGAAGAGTTGGGCGACCGATTCTGTCGGTTGAGCGCCTTTGTTCATCCAGTCGTAGGCTTTGGCTTCATCCAGGGTGATGGTGGCGGGGGCGGTGCGGGGGTTGTAGAAGCCGATGATTTCGATAAAGCGCCCATCGCGGGGGCTTTCTTTATCCTGAATGACGATGCGGTAGGAAGGTTGGTTCTTAAGACCAACCCGGCGAAGACGAATGCGAACCATGGAATTGACTTGCTCCTTTTACTTGGGTAGATGGTGGTTTTACGAACATGGCTGAGGGCAACCGAATTGCCCGATGCTCATGCCGTCCGATGGTTGGCGCAGGTACTGACGGGAGGGGGGCGCGAAGGAGGCGCACCGCCAGGCTGGACACCGATAGGGGGCTATTTTACCTGATAACTTAAATTTAAGATGTAGAGAATTGCTTTCTACAGGGCTGCATCCCTAGCCGAACATGCGCGGCAAGCCTTTAAGACCGCTTTTTTGCAGGGTTTTCATCAGTTTTTGGGTTTCGCGGTATTGCTTCATCAGCCGGTTTACGGCTTGCACTTCGTTTCCAGAACCGGCGGCGATGCGGCGGCGGCGGTTGGCGTTCAACAGGTCGGGGTTGGCGCGCTCGGCGGGGGTCATGGAATTGATGATGGCTTCGATTTGTTTGAAGTTTTTCTCTACTTCACGCGGGTCCACCTGTTTGGCGGCTTGCCCCCACTGCCCTGGCAGCATCTCCAACACCTGAGAGAGGGGACCCATCTTTCGCAGTTGGCGCATTTGCTCCAGCCAGTCTTGCAGGTCGAACTTGCCCTTCATCAGTTTATCGGCTTGCTTTTGGGCGGTCTGAGCATCGAAGGCGGCTTCGGCTTTTTCTATCAGCCCGATGACATCACCCATGCCGAGGACGCGGGAGGCGAGGCGGGAGGGGTCGTAGGTTTCGATGGCGTCCAGCTTTTCGCCGGTTCCCAGGTACTTAATCGGCACCCCGGTTACGGCGCGGATGGAGATTGCCGCGCCGCCTCGCGAGTCGCCGTCCATTTTGGTCAGAATCAAGCCGGTGATGGAAACGGTGTCGCGGAAGCCTTCGGCAACGTGCAGGGCTTCCTGCCCAATCATCGAATCGACAACGAGCAGGGTTTCGGCGGGGTTCACCTTTTTGGCAATGGCGCGTAGTTCTTCCATCAGCGGTTCGTCCAACTGAGAGCGCCCGGCGGTATCCACAATCATCACGGTGTAGCCGCCTTTTTGGGCTTGCTCCAGAGCATAGGCAGCCAGTTCGGGCGGTTTTTTGGCAGGGTCGGCAATGACGGGGACATCCAAACGCTCACCCAGCTGTTGCAACTGTTTGACGGCTGCCGGGCGGTACGGGTCGCCCGCGACCAAGAGGACGCGCTCACCTTTGGAACGCAGCAGCCGCGCCAGTTTACCGGTGTGCGTGGTCTTGCCGGAGCCTTGCAAGCCGACCATCATCACAACGCGGGGTTTGGCGCCGGTCAGGTTGAGAGGAGACGCCTCGCCCAGGGTGCTTATCAGTTCCTCGTGAACGATTTTTATCACCTGCTGACCAGGGTTCAGCGCCTTGGAAACTTCCGCGCCGATGGCGCGAGCCTTTACCCTTGCCACAAAATCTTTTACCACGCTGTAATGCACATCGGCTTCCAGCAGGGCAAGGCGCACTTCGCGCATGGCAAGGTCAACATCCGCCTCGGTAAGTTTTCCTCGGCGGCGCAACTGGTCGAAGACCTGATTTAAGCGGTTGGTAAGATTTTCAAACATAGGGCGGGATTGTAGTATAGAAGGAAGGGATGGTCAAGAAGGGGCGGAGCGCCTCATAACAAACCCTTAACCCGGTCTTGAACGGCTATTAACCCTGGCAGGCTATACTCCCCATTGTTGATACGCACGAGGAGAAATTTTTATGGGCTTTGCAGACTTACACATACACACCCTCTATAGCCATGATGGCACTGCCACACCCGCCGCCGTTTTGAAATACGCCGCTCATCACACCGACCTGGATGTGATTGCGATTACCGACCACGACAAAATTCGCGGCGCGTTAGAAGCCCAGGAGATGGCGGGCAAATACGCCATAGAGGTCATCCCCGGTATCGAAGTCACCTCCGCCGAGGGGCACGTCCTCGCTCTGTGGATGCAAAGAGACATCCCCGCCGGGCTGAGCCTGGCGCAAACCCTGGAAGAGATTGGCAAACAAGGCGGGCTTGCCATCGCTGCCCACCCCATGCACCGGGCGGCGCACGGACTGAGCGCCGCAGCCATAAAGAGTGCGCTGCAAGACCCCAACCTGGCGCAAATTCTCATCGGCATAGAGGTCTTCAATGCCGGGTTAATCATCCAGCGCAGCAGCAACCGGCACGCCCAAACCCTGGCAAACGGGCTGCCCCTCGCTCAAACCGGCAGCAGTGACGCGCATACCCCTTTCATGCTCGGCGCGGGGCGCACCCGCTTTAGCGGCTACACTGCTAAAGACCTGCACAGCGCCTTGCAAACCCAAAACACCCAGGCAGTCATCACCCGCAACGTCCTCGGCATTGCCGTTTTGGCAGATTGGCTGTGGCTATACGCCATGCGTGCCGCCGGACTCCCCCTGCACAACCCCGCCCCCGAAGTAAGCCTGCGCTTTAGCCGCCAAACCGTCTGAAATCATCCGTTTCATTTCTTTCTCCCCTCTCCTCCCCCTCCCCGCGCTGCGGGGAGGGCTTCGTTTAATCCGCCCAGTTTCAATGATATGATTAAACCCCTATGAACCTGCGCCTCCTTTTTGCCCTGTGGACTGGGCAAGGCATGGTTGCCTTTGCCTGGTTAGCCCTTCTGCCAAGCGATTCGGGTGGTTTTTCCGCTTCCAGATGGATTCTTCTGGGAGCTGCCCTCGCCCTCAGCGCAGTCTCCGCCTGGGGCTGGGGGAACGCGCCCCGGTGGGAGAATCGACCCGCTCTGGGGCTGCCTCCCCTTTTCCAACGTGGATTTCGCCTCCTGGCAGTTCTCGCCGTCCTCCTGCCTCTGCCGCTTCTCTTTGCTTTGCAAGCCCTGGGGCAGACCGTCTCCTACACTTATGGCGCGTATGCCTCCCGCCTGCTGCCCCTTGCCTTGTGGTTCAGCCTCGCCGGGCTGGAGTGGACGATATACACCCGTTGGGGCGAAAAACTCCCCCGCCCGCCTGCCTCGTTTTGGTGGGCTTCCGCCGCCCTGCTCCTCACCGCCGGGCTGATGCGCCTCACCGCTTGGGGACTGACCCCCACCAAAGACGGTTCTTTTGGCAGCCCCTCCTCGCCCCTGTACGAGTGGCAGATTTTGCTGGCGCTTGTCCTGGCTTTGCTGGCAACCCGACTGCCGCGCAAAGGAGATGCCTGGGTTTTTGGAGGCATTTACCTGTTCACCGCCCTGCTCTGGCTTTTAGACCCCCTCCAACCGGGTTTTTTTGCCACCCCGCCGCGTGCGCCCAATTTTGAAATCTACCCCTTTTCGGATGCGCTCATCTACGCCCAATATGCTCAATCTGCCCTGGCGGGCGAGGGGCTACTCTACCCGGACGTGCCAACCCGCCCGCTTTACGTCTCCCTGCTGGTGTGGATGCACGCCCTGGCAGGGCAAGACTACGAGCGGGTGATAACTTTGCAAACGCTGTGGCTGGCGCTCTTTCCGGCTTTGTTATATTTGCTGGGCAAAGAAGCCGGTTCGCGCCCGCTGGGGGTGATGTTGGCGGCGCTCGCCGCCCTGCGGGATGTAAACGCCAACCATGCCGCCCCCTTTGCCCTCAACTACACCTACTCCAAACTCTACTTTTCGGAACTGCCTGCCGCCTTACTGGTGACTCTCTTCACCATCCTGACTTTGCGCTGGCTCAAAACCCCCAAACCCGGCTGGTATGCCCTGCTGCTGGGGGGAATCCTGGGCGCGGCGGCGCTCATCCGCTTACAGAGCGCGGTTTTGCTGGCTCCGGTAGGGCTGGCAGTGGTGTGGGTTTTGTGGCAAACCCGCCGGGGGGAGGCTTTGCGCGGCGTGGCGTGGATGTTCCTGGGCTTAAGCCTTGCTCTTGCGCCCTGGCTGGCGCGCAATTACGCCGCAACCGGCGGAATCGTGCTGGATAACCCCATCTCTCAGGCGATGGTCTTTGCCCGGCGCTGGAGCGGCGACAACGGCAACGACCTGATTCCGCGCCGGGAGGCAGAAACAACGGCGCAATATTCCAGCCGGATGACAGCAATTGCCCTGGAAGCCCTGCGCCAAAACCCGCAGCGGATTTTGAGCGGGGCGGCGAATCACTTTTTTAATAATCTATTTGCCAGTTTATACATCTTCCCGGTACGAGACCGGTTAAACGCCCCGCAGGATTTGTGGTTCGCCTCGCACGCTTTTTGGCAGGTACGGGCATTCTCTCTACCGCTGACAGTTTTGTACCTGCTCTTATTTGCCATTGGCGTTTCTTGCGCCTGGGAAAGCCAAAAATGGCTGGGGCTTTTGCCCCTGCTGTTGGCGCTGGCTTACCATGCCTGGACGGCGCTCTTCCTCAGTTCTGGCGACCGGTTTCTCGTGCCAATAGACTGGGCAACGACTCTCTACCTGGCTTGGGGAACGCTGCGGGCGGCGGAATGGGCGCTGGCTATCCCTTTCAGCCAGGGTTTTGCCCGGTTTGACGGCGACCCGGATGGCGGGAAGTTTGCTCCTGCCTGGGGGCGGGTGGCGCTGACCGGGGTTTTCATCCTGCTCGTGGGCGCTTCCATCCCCCTCAGCGAGAAGGTCTTCCCCCCGCTGGAGCAGGATTGCCCCGCCGACCGGGTGTGCGGGCGGGCAGTGTATCCGCGTTTTTATGCCGCCGGAGAAGGCGAACCCGGAACCGCCAAAATGGGTTACGGGGTTAGCCCCCAAGCCCGCCTGGTATTTTGGATGGTGGGCAAACAGCCAGGGCTGGTGATTGTGCCGCTGGCAGAGGCGCCAAAATTCCTCCCCCATGCGGCGAATGTGCAGGTGCGCGGCGCATGGCAAGGCGAGGTGTTGTGGGCGCAGGAGGTTTTGGCGCAAACCGAAGAACAAAGCGCCATTCTTTTAAGCAGCGAGGAATAAAAACGATGACCGAACCCGAAAATTCCCTTAACCGCCGCCCCAACCCGCTTCAACGCTCCCTGCAATGGATTCCCCTCACCCCGCCCATGCGCTGGCTTTTGCCCCGCAGCCTGCACCTGCTAGACCGCGCCGCCTACCGCCTGACCAACGGCCGGCACACCTTCACCAGTCTCACCGCCGGTGTGCCGGTTTTGCTGCTCACCACGCTGGGCGCAAAAAGCGGAATGCCGCGCACCGTGCCGCTGGTGGGTATTCCGCAGGGCGAAAATATCATCCTGATTGCCTCCAATTTTGGGCAGGCGCAAGCGCCCGGCTGGTTTTATAACCTGCGCGCCAACCCCCGCGCCCAGGTAAGCCTGGGCAAAACCAGCCAGGCTTACCTCGCCCGCCTGGTAACAGACCCGGCAGAATATGCCGCCAACTGGCAAAAAGCCGCCTCCGTTTACAAGGGTTACAACCTGTATAAAACCCTTGCCGGGCGCGAGATTCCCATGTTTGTTTTGGAGCCGGAACAATGAAGGTATACCAAAGCCCATCCCACGCACAGCACGCCCCCGCTTATGAGATTTTTGACGGCGGAGAGAAAATCCCTAATTTTGAAACCCCTCAGCGGGTGGAATACATCCTCGCCGCCTTGGGCAAAGACTCGCGTTACAGCCTCCTGCCTCCCCAAGATTTTGGCGTGGAACCCATACTCGCCGTGCATGACCCCGGCTATTTCCACTTTTTGCAAACCGCCTACGCCGAATGGCTCTCCATCGACCTGGACGCAGACTACCCCAAAGAAGCCCTGCTACCCGCCACCTTTCCGCCCTTAAATCAGCGCAGCCAAATTCCGCGCACCCTGTTGGGCAGGGCAGGCTACTACATCAGCGACCTTTCCGCGCCCATCACCACCGGAACCTTCCCCGCCGCGCTGGCTTCGGCGCAGTGCGCCCTCAGCGCCGCCGCCGAAGTAGCCGCCCAAAAGCAAAACGCTGCCGCCCTCTGCCGCCCGCCGGGGCATCATGCCGGGCGCGCCAACGCCAGCGGATACTGTTACCTGAACAACGCCGCCATCGCCGCCCACTGGCTTACCCAATATGGAAAAGTCGCCGTGTTGGATATTGACTACCACGCCGGAAACGGAACCCAGGAAATCTTTTACGAAAGGGCAGATGTCCTCACCCTGTCCATTCACGCCGACCCGGCAGAAGAATACCCCTACTACAGCGGCTACCCGCAACAAACCGGAATCAACGCCGGGGCAGGCTTTCACCAAAATTATCCCCTGCCCTTTGGCACAGACGATGCCGCCTACCTCGCCACCCTGGAGCAAGCCCTGGAACGCCTCCGCGCCTATCAACCCGCGCACCTGATACTTTCGGCGGGGATGGATATCTACGGCGCAGACCCGCTGGGCAAAATTCGGGTAACGCGACAGGGCATAGCAAGCATCGGAGAGCGAATCGCCTCCCTGCGCCTGCCCACCGCCATCCTTTTGGAAGGCGGCTACGCCACCGCCGCCCTGGGCGAGAATTTCGCCGCCCTGCTAAACGCCTTCGCCGCATGAAAAACTGGCTCCACGCCCTTGCCCTCACCGCCGCGCTTGGCTTTCTCAGCCTGCATGGCTGGCTGGGCAGTTACACCCGCTTCATCGCAGACGATTTCTGCTCGGCTTATCTGGGTCAGCGTTTGGGCTTGCTACGCTACATCTGGTTCTGGTACAACCAATGGGGCGGGCGTTACACCGCCATCGGCGCGGATATGCTCCTGGCATGGCTCAACCCGCGTCAGATTGGCATCCTGCCCCCGCTGGGGCTGGCGCTCTGGCTCGGTTTGCTCGCGCTGCTCTATCGGCTGCGCCACCCCTCCGCCGATAGGCAAAGCGTTGCAGGCGCGGCGGTCTTTTCTCTCTTTGCCCTGCTGCTGCTTACCCCCAACCCGGCGCAATCCCTTTACTGGTTCAGCGCCTATCGCACCCACACCCTGCCCTTGCTCGTCTTCAGCGCCTATCTCCTGTTGGCGCTGCGCCTCACCCAAACCGCGCAGTTTCGCCCCTGGCATCCTCTCGCCGGGTTTGCCTTTGCCCTCTTCAACGGCGGGTTCAGCGAATCCTTCACCCTGCTGCAAGTCGCCGCCCTCGCCTCCTTTTGGCTTTGGCACTACCGTCAAAACCATAGCCCAACCCGCCGACAAAGCCTGTTTTTTTACGTAGCCAGCCTCACCGCCGCCGGAATTGCCTTCCTGCTCATGTTCACCGCCCCCGGCAACGCCAACCGGCAAGAATCCTTCCGGCAGCTCAGCGGCTTGGGAGAACTGCTGGAAATCTCCTTCAGCGGTTACAGCGCTTTCCTGCTTTCTCTCCTCAACAGCCCTGCCAAAATCGCCGCCCTTCTGGGCATTTGGCTCTTCTTTGGCAGCCTGCCCGCCCCCAAAAACGCCCCCCATGCCCTGCTATGGCTGGCTTGGGGCTTTAGCCTCGCCTTTGCCAGTTTTCCGCCCGCCGCTTACGGCATGGCAGACACCCTGCCAGAACGCGCCCACACCATCCCCCTCTTCTTCCTGCTCCTCGCGCTCAGTCAGGCTGCGCCCCGCCTCGCCCCGCCCCCCCACAGCCGTGCGGCAGCCGGAGCGCTTATTCTGCTCGCCGCCGCCCTCAGCCTGCCCGCCCTTGCCCAAAGCCAGCCCGTCTACGCCTCCTACGCCCAAAGAGCCGATTCCGCCGAAGCCCAAATCTTGCAAGCCAAAGCCCAAGGGGCAGAGCAGGTGCAAATTCCGCCCCTCCGCAACTGGGCAGGCACCTTCGACCCCACCGACAACCCCAATTTCTTCTCCACCTACTGCATCAGCAAATATTACGGCATCCAAGTTTACGGTCAACCCCTCCCGGAGGAATGAAATGAAAAAAAACGCCCTCACCTGGATTCTGCCCCTCAGCCTGATTCTCGTCTCTTGCAATTTACCCGCCCATCAGCCCGCCGCAACTGCCACTGCCTCCCACACCCCAGGCAGCCTACCCTCTGCAACCCTTGCCGCCACCTTTAGCCCCAGCCCCACCCTCACCCCAAGCATCACCCCAACCGCCACACTTACTCCCAGTCCCACCATCACCAAAACGCCCAGCATTACCCCCACCCCCACCTTTGCCTTCCCCAGCGTCACCGTAAACCAGCAAGCCCACTGCCGTTACGGACCTGCCAAAGCCCACCTCCACGCCGCCGACCTGTACCCCGGCGATACCGGGAGCGTGCGCGGGCGATTCCAGTACAGCAAATGGCTCTACGTCAAGTTCGACAAGTTGAACTACTTCTGCTGGGTTGCCCCCTCGGTTGTGGACGTTGTTGGCAACGTGGATAGCCTGTACTACGCCGAGGTCAAACTGCCCGGACCCAGCATCTGCTACAACGCGCCAGAAACAGTCAGCGCCACCCGAAATGGCGATAAAGTGACCATCACCTGGAGCCAGGTAAAGATGACCTCGGACAAAGACCGGGGCTACTACCTGGAACTTTTCGTCTGTCAGGATGGCGGCTACCTGTGGTGGCCCATCTCCTTCCCAGACCAATCCACCACCTCCTACACCGTCAAAGACGAAAAAGGCTGCCCCGCCCCCTCCGGCGGCGTTATCTACACGGTGGAAAAGCACGGCTACAGCCTGCCCAAAACCATCGTCTGGCCCCCCTTGCCATAACGCCCCGCCAAAATCAAAACGCCCCGCTTTTGGCGGGGCGTTTTTGTGTCAAAAGCGTTTACTTACTTGTCTTCGGCAATGGCTTTGCCGCTGTACTTCAGAGCAACGTGACCAGCCGCCAGGCGGGCAACCGGCACGCGGAAAGGCGAGCAGGAAACGTAGTTGTTGCCGATGATGTGGCACCACTCAATCGAATCCGGGTCACCGCCATGTTCGCCGCAGATGCCCACTTCCAGTTCGGGGCGGGTGGCGCGACCATCGTTTACCGCCATCTGCATCAGGCGACCTACGCCATCACGGTCGAGGGTCTGGAAGGGATTCTTGGGCAGAATTCCCTGTTCCACATAAGTGACCAGGAAGTTGCGCTCGGCATCATCGCGGCTGTAGCCAAAGGTCATTTGGGTCAGGTCGTTGGTGCCGAAAGAGAAGAACTGCGCCAGTTTGGCAATTTCGCCTGCGGTAACGGCGGCACGCGGAATTTCAATCATGGTGCCGAATTTGTAGGAGAACTGCACACCCTTTTCGCCCATCACGGCGGAGGCAATGCGTTCCAGGCGGGGCTGAATCCATTCCAGTTCTTTCACTGTGCCGGTCAGCGGAATCATCACTTCCGGGTGTACCACAATACCGCGATTGGTGCAGTCGGCGGCGGCTTCAAAAATGGCGCGGACTTGCATTTCCACAATTTCCGGCATGGCAATGCTCAGGCGCACGCCACGCAGACCCATCATCGGGTTAGATTCGTGCAGGCTGCGGATGGAGGCGAGCAGGGTTTCTTTTTCTTCCAACCCGGCGGTTTCGCCCTTTACGCGCATGGTAATCACTTCTTCCAACAGGGCTTCTTCGTCCGGCATAAACTCATGCAGGGGCGGGTCAATCAGGCGGATGATGACCGGGTAACCGTCCATCGCTTCGAAGAGACCGTCAAAGTCGGCGCGCTGGCTGGGGAGCAGTTCATTCAGGGCAGCGGTGCGGTCGGCGCTGGTTTTGGAAAGAATCATGCGCTGGACAATCGGCAGGCGTTCCGGCTCAAAGAACATGTGCTCGGTGCGGCACAAACCAATGCCTTTAGCGCCGTAAGAGCGGGCGCGGCGGGCATCTTTGGGGTAATCCGCATTTGCCCAAACCTGCAAACCAGCGCCCTTGCGTCCATCCGGCATCACGCGGACTTCGCTGCGGGCGGCAATTTCATCTGCCCAGGTGAGCAGGGTCATCAGTTCGGTTTGTTCTTCCAGGGTCGGAGCGGTGGTGGGGATTTTGCCCACAAAAACCTGTCCGGTCGTGCCATCCACCGAAATCCACTCGCCTTCTTTCACAACCACATCGCCAACGGTCATGGTGCGGGCTTCCATGTTGATTTTGATGACAGACGCGCCCACCACACAGGGGATACCAAACTGACGAGCAACCACTGCAGCATGAGAACTGGCACCGCCTTCGCTGGTCAGCACACCCTTGGAAGCAATCATCCCGTGAACATCATCCGGTTTGGTGAAGGGGCGCACCATGATGGTGTCCTGTTTCTCTTCCTTCGCCATGCGCTCGGCAGTGTCTGCGTCGAAGTAAGCCTGACCAACCGCCGCGCCGGGGGAGGCGTTTACGCCCTTGCCAAAGAACTTGCCGGCTTTTTCGGCTTCTTTTTTGGCTTTGTCGTCAAATTGGGGGTGCAAAAGCGAGTCTACGTTTTCCGGGCTGACCCGCAAAACGGCTTCTTCTTTGCTAATCAGACCTTCCAGCGCCATATCTACCGCAATTTTGACGGTGGCTTTGGCGGTGCGCTTGCCATTGCGGGTCTGGAGCATGTAAAGGGTGCCGCGCTCGATGGTGAACTCGACATCCTGCATTTCTTTGTAGTGCTGTTCCAACTTGCCGGTGATTTGCATGAATTGGGCATACACTTCGGGCATCACGGCTTCCATCTGCTCCACCGGGTCGGCATTGCGGATGCCCGCAACCACGTCTTCGCCCTGGGCATTCAGCAGGTACTCGCCCATCATTTTCTTGTCGCCGGTGCTGGGGTTGCGGGTAAAAGCCACGCCCGTGCCGGAGTCGTTGCCCATATTGCCAAAGACCATCGTCTGAATATTGACGGCGGTGCCGAGGTCATCGGAGATGTTGGTGGCGCGGCGATAGTCGATGGCGCGTTTGCCCATCCACGATTCAAACACGGCGCGGGTCGCCAACTCGAGCTGTTTATACACATCTTGCGGGAAATCCTCGCCGATATGCTGCTTGTAAACCGCCTTAAAGGTGGCTACGAGGGCTTTCCAGTCTTCGGCGGTCATTTCGGTATCGAGTTTGTAGCCCTTGCTGGCTTTATATTCCGCCATCGGGTGTTCAAACACTTCGTCATCCAGGTTGAATGCGGTCGTGCCGAACATTTCCACCAGGCGGCGGTACAAATCCCACACGAAGCGAGGGTTGTCCGTCAACTTAATCATGCCGTCCACCACTTCGTCATTCAGACCAATGTTGAGGATGGTGTTCATCATGCCGGGCATGGAGAATTTGGCACCGGAGCGGCAGGAAACCAGAAGGGGGTTGTTGGGGTCGCCAAAAGCCTTGCCGGTGGATTTTTCCACTTCCTTCATGGCTGCCAGCTGCTGCTCCCACTGACCAGCGGGGAAAGCGTTATTTTGACGGAATTCGTTGCAGGCTTCGGTGGTGACAGTGAAACCGGGAGGAACCGGCACACCGGCGCGGGTCATATCTGCCAGACCAGCACCCTTACCGCCCAGCAAAGAGCGCACGCCTTCCCAATTTCCGGCGTACTCCTCTGCCTGAGCGACTTCACTAAAGAGGTAAACCCATTTTTTAGACATTTCTTTGTTCTCCTAACAAAAAAGAATATGATAGCAAAAGTCCGATTAAGGCATATCAGGTGAAGTTTACCACAAACGACTTTGGCAAAAAGGTGATTTTCGCCCCGCAGGGTAGGACTTTTTTACCGTTAACTTGTAAATAACATGCAAACTTATTTGAGGCAAAATCTGGCATAATGCGAAACTAAAGGATAGGTTGCACACATGAGCATCAAAGTTCTTACAATTGACGATGACCCCGCAATGACCGAATTTATTGGGCTGCTCTTACAGAGTCACGGCTTGGAAGTGATTGCCTGTAATGAAAGCCGAAACAGCATGGAAGTCTTGCTAAAAGAAAAGCCGGATATCGTTCTGTTGGATTTGATGATGCCGGGGCAAGACGGGTGGGACATCTGCCAATCCATCCGCGCCTTTAGCAATGTTCCCATCGCCATCCTCTCCGCCATAGATGACCCCATCGTCATCTCCAGCGCCCTGGATGCCGGGGCGGACGATTACATGGTGAAACCGGTTGCGGGCGGGGTCTTAATAGCACACATCAACAATCTCATGCGCCGTCATCAGGTGGAAAATAATAAAACGGCAATGCTACGAGAGACGGGCATTCTTCGCAGCCGCGAGTTTTTTGAGTTTAAACCCAAACCTGTGCAGGCGTAACAGCCAAGAGTAAAATAAAAAAAACTTTCAGGAGGCTCTCCTTGCGTACCTGCTCGCTCTGTAACGCATCCGCACCCGATACTGCTCACGTTTGCCCGCACTGCCAGGCAAATTTGGACGAATTCTCCGTCACCGCCGCCGCGCTGCGGTCTTTTCGGAACAACCCGCGCGTCACTGCGGTTCGCATCTCCGTTGCCGGGGATGCCTGCCCGCTCTGTTACGAGTCTCGTGGCACTTTTGCCAAAGACAAGGCTCCGATTCTGCCGCACGAGGGATGTTCGCACGAGGGAGGTTGCCACTGCACCTACGAACCCGTGCTGAACGAAATCTACCCCTAGCCTGTGTGCCGATAAAAAACACCCCGCCAGCCCGGCGGGGTGTTTTGCGTTTAGAGGGAAAGGAACTGCAAAAGGGCTTGCGCTGTTTCGGTGGGGGCTTCCAGCATGGGCATGTGACCAACCCCTGGCAGGAGAATCAGACGAGGGGCGGGGTGAAGGGCTTGGGTTTCGCGGGCGCGTTCCGGGGAGATGAGGGTATCTTCCAGCCCGTGCAGGGCAAGCAGGGGCTGGGTAAATTCCCTCAGCCAGGCAGAAGCATCCGGGCGGGTCATCATGGCGTGCAGGGCGGCTTGTATTGCCGGGGTGGTTTGGGCGGAGATGATTTCCCGCAAGAAGGGAGCGTGGGCGGTTGGGTTTGCGCTGAGTTTTTCCGCCATACCCAACACGGCGGAAACTCCCTGGGTTTGTACCTGGGCAATGGTTTGGGCGCGGCTTTCGCGGCGTTCCGGGGTATCTTCTGCCGCCTGACTGGCGAGGAGGGCAAGCCCCAACAGGCGTTGAGGGGCGAGGCGGGCAACCTGTAAGGCGATGTAGCCGCCCATGGAGTGCCCGGCGAGGTAGGCGTGGGGGATTTGGAGGAAATCCAACAGGCGCAGAACGTCTGAGGCGTATTCTTCCATTGTCCCGGCGGCGGCAAGGGTGGAGGATTGCCCAAAGCCGCGCAGGTCTGGCAGGATGACATCGAAGGAGGCCGTGAGGTAAGGCAAGAGTGGCTGCCAGATGGCACGCTGAAGCGGGTAGCCGTGCAACAGCACCAAGGGGATTCCGCTGCCCTGTCTTTCGTAGGCAAGAATTTCCATTTTCACTTTCCGGTTGGGGTATGGGTTTTGGCAAAATGCCAGCCGAGGGCAAAGGCAAGGGCTTCGGCGCGGGTGTGGATGTTGCCAGAGACCTGGTGTTCGCGGATGGCTTCCAGCAGGGTGCCGATTTCTGGTCCGGGTTTAAGGGGCAGTTCGGTCATCAGGTCGTTGCCGTTGAGCAGGGCAGGGGGGGCGATGATTTCTTCGGCTTTTTCAAACCAGGCTTCCATAAACTGAGCGGTCACATCTAGGGCGGCAACCCAGGCTTCCTGGGTGAGAGTTTGCTCATAGGTGGCGCGGGTGTCTGCCAGCCCCAAAAGGAGCAGGTCTATTCCGGCAGAGCCGGATTGGCGGAAGTAGCGGTAGATGGCTTTTGGGCTGGGGTCGGCGGCTTCCTGGTGTTTGCGGCGGGTGTGGAAGTGGATTTTCATGTGACTGGCAACGATTTCTTTGGCGCGGTTCATTTCATCGTTGCTGAGGCGCAGGGCAATGGCGCGTTTGAGGGTGAGGGCGGCGCCTTTTTCGTCATGCCCCAAAAAGCGGATTCTGCCGTCCGGCTGCGTTGTTCGGGTGAGGGGTTTTGCCGTGTCGTGGTACAGGGCGGCAAAAAAGAGCAGGGCGCGGGCAGAGCGGTCGGCGTTGAGGGAGGCGGCGAGGTGTTGGGAAAGGTGGGCGCGGTATTTGCCCAGTTTGAGGGAAAGCAGACCGTTGAAGAGGTCGGCGTTGCTTTTTTCTTCGTTGTATTGGGGCGCGAGAACGGCAAGGATGCCGTTGAGGTGACGAAGAACGGCAAGAGTGTGATTCCAGACATCGTAAACGTGCGGGGGGGATTGTTCCTGCCCCAGCAGGGGAGCAAGTTCCGGTAGGAGGTGGGGCAGAACACCCAGAGTTTGCAAGGCTCGCAAAGAGGCGTCTGGCTGCGGTCCGGCAAGGATTTTGAAGAGTTCGTCCCTTTGACGCTCGGCGCTGACCTTGACGAGGAGGGGAACGGCTTCTTTCATCTGTTGGCGGGTTTGAGGGTGCAGGCTAAAGCCCAGAGATGCCGCCTGACGAATGGCACGTAGCAGGCGGATGGGGTCG
>DYNS01000586.1 GCA_020720965.1 Anaerolinea sp.
CCCAACAACCAAAAGGTGATTTCTGGCAGTTGCGTGAGCGGGTCGGCAAGATATTTAAGCAAGCCCAGCCCCGCCGAAAAAAACGCCGAAACGGCAATGCCCGCCAGCACAAGGCGCAGCACCCAACCGCCATAACGCAGGCGATGCGCCAGCAGATAAGAGATTCCCAAGCCTGCCAGCGCAAAAAATGAGGCGCTGGTTTGAGTGACAAATGCCGAACCGCCCAAGAATACAATTGAAAATGCTGCGCCGAAGGCGGCTCCCTGAGAGACGCCCAGAAAACCTGGCTCCACCAGTGGGTTGCTAAACAGGAGTTGAAAGACCATGCCCGCCGCCGAGAGCGTCATGCCGAGCAGCAAAGCAGCCAGCAGACGCGGCAGGCGCAGGTTAAAGAGCAGGCGCTGGGCAAGTTCGTCAGTTGTGATGCGCTCAAAGGAAAGAAACCCAGGCGTGGGATAACGCCCGATCAACGCGGAAGAGAGAAAAACCAACAGCAGCGCAAAAACAAGGAAAAGCAGGGAGCGCTTCAAGGTATTATCAAACTGTCGGCGATGAATTGGGCTTCAAAAGTGACGGCTCGGTGGTCATTGAAACGAGACGCACACCCATTTGGCGCAGTTGGTGAAAGTTTGCCCCCTGAGACAACCCGCGCAGGACGGCATCGGGGTCTTCTACAATGGCGCCAGAGAGGATGGTTGCGCCCATTTCAAACATGACAGGCGAAAGCGGGGCGCTCGGTCCGACGATCAAGGTTGGCACGCCTGGGCGGCGTAGAGCGATCAGGTCGTCGAAGGTGCGGTTAAGCAGAGTCATGGCGGTAATTGCCAGTACATCGGCTTGAGGAATAATCTCGGCGGCGGCAGAAGCGGGCAGGTCGCCCTCCTGCGGGTTTTGTTCCAAGACCCAAAGGTTGCCCACCTGAGAGCGCAGTTCGGGAACGTAGGGAAAATGCCCCACCATCACTACGTTTTTTTGAGCGCCCAAATGGGCAAGGACTTGCTTGGAGTGTAAATCCACCCATAAGTGGGGTTGGCGCGGCAGCAAAGCGTTGATGGTTGCCAACCCAATGGAAACTTCGGGCAAAATGGGCGAGTGAACAAATTGCGCCAACTCCGACGAAGAAATCTCGGTCAAACGCCCCGCCTGAGCCACAGACGGATCGGTGGTGTAGTGATGTGATTCATCACCAACGCTGGCAGCAAGACCACAGCGAAATTCTCCGTTCACCTCCACAAAAACCGCAGTCC
>DYNS01000587.1 GCA_020720965.1 Anaerolinea sp.
GCGTTCTTTTTCGGGTCCAGAATGGACGGCAAAGTGTTTGGCACAGGCGGCGGTTTTTAGATAGCGGGGATGATTGCCCTGCATTCCGCGCACAAAAGCCGCGCCCATTTCGCCGGTTAAGAAAGGGTCTTCGCCCCAGGTTTCCTGTCCGCGTCCCCAGCGCGGGTCGCGGAAAATATTGATATTGGGCGACCAGAAGGTTAATCCCTGGTAAATGGCGCTGAATCCGCTGCGGCGCAGGGCGGCATGATGTTTGGCGCGGGCTTCGTCGCTGATGGCGTTTGCTACGGCTTGCACCAGACGCAAATCCCAGGTGGCTGCCAGGCCAATGGCTTGCGGGAAAACGGTGGCGCGTCCATTGCGGGCAACGCCGTGCAGGGCTTCGTTCCAAAAATTGTAGGCGGGGATTCCCAGGCGCGGGATGGCTTGCGCCTGATAGCAGAGTTGGCTCATTTTTTCTGCCAGGGTCAGGCGCTCCAGCAAATCCTGAAGGCGGGATTCGAGGGGCAGGTCGGGGTTTTGGTAGGGCAGGGTGGGGGCGGTTGGCATGGGGACTTTTCTCGCTAGACACCCATTAACATTTTTGCCAGGCTGGCGGCGCGGCTGGCATCTGGGGCGTAGCCATCCGCGCGGATTTGGGCGGCAAAGGCTTCGGTGACGGGTGCGCCGCCAACCATAATTTTGACCTTATCGCGCAGCCCGGATTGTTCGATGGCTTCGATGGTCAGGCGCATCGAGTTCATGGTAGTCGTCAGGAGCGCCGAAAGACCAACCAGTTTTGCCCCGTATTCTTGAATGGCTTGAATGAACCGTTCCGGGGCAACGTCTGTTCCCAGGTCTACGACCTCGAAACCGGCTCCTTGCAGCATCATCTTGACCAGGTTTTTGCCGATGTCGTGCATATCGCCTTTGACTGTGCCGAGGATGACGGTTCCCACCGGTTTCATGTCGGTTTCAGCCAGCAGGGGTTTGAGAATATCGAGCGCGGCTTGCATGGCGCGAGCCGCGACCAGCATTTCGGGAATAAAGATTTCGCCTTCTTCAAATAAATTCCCCACCACTGCCATTGCCGCAATCAGCCCCTGGTTAATCAACACTTCCGGGGCAACCTGCTCGGCAAGCGCCTGGCGGGTAAGTTCCAGCGCGGCAGCAGCATCACCATCGACAATGGCTTGTTTGAGTTCTTCTATATTAGAGTTGCTCCGCAATAGGGTAAACTTGGCGAAAAAACCATGAAGGAAAGG
>DYNS01000267.1 GCA_020720965.1 Anaerolinea sp.
GGGCATCGGCAAAGTGGAGGAGTTTCATCGGGTTAGCCTCCCCATTCTTGCAGGCGCTGAATGCCGGGGGCGAAGTTGGGGTTCAGGCGCAGGGTTTCGCGCATATCTGTCAGCGCGGCGGCGGTGTTACCCAGGGCATATTCCGCCATGCCGCGCCAGTACAGGCTTTCTTCCAGGGTGGGTCCGGTAGATGGGGTGGCGAGGGTTACATCTGCCAGGTTAATCACGTCCTGGTAGCGCCCGGTATAGAAGTATGCCCAATACGGTCCGGTCTGATACCAGACCATGCGGTAGGGGCGCTGATTATCATCCTGCGCCAGCCCGGCATAGAGGGTAAATGCCTGGTCGTAGGCGGCGGCGGCGGTGGCGTAATCCTGCTGTTGCACGGCGGAGGTACCTTTGTTGAACCAGGCAAAGTACAGGTCTATGCCTTGCAGGGTGGCAATATCCTGCTCTGCCATTTGCGCGGCTTGGCGGTATGCCCAGGCGGGGTCTGCCCAGTTGCCGAGGGTTTGCAGAACCTGGGCTTCCTGTTGGCGAGGGTAAACGACCAGGAACAGGTAGTTAAACGAGCGCCAGCCTTCCACAAAGTCTTCATATTTAATCCGCACGTTTTTGCGGGGCTTTTCTTCGTTGAGGTAGTAAGCATCTTGCACGATGAAGACCTCTTCCGCGTCATCGTAGCCGGTGACGAAGAGGTAGTGACCCATCCAGGTTTTTTTGCCCTGAGTGTCACGCTCGTAGTAGCCCTTTTCTATCACAACCGGGAAACCGGCGGTGAGCAGGGCTTTGACTACATAAGGCTCTCCGCCGTGCCGGAGAAGGGCGGAGTAGTCGGTGTAGTCGTTGACGAAATCCGCCATTTCGTAGGGCATCACGTTCAAATCCAGCCTGCCCCGGTCTATCAGATTTTTGGTGGGGTCTATAAAACCGGGTTTTACCACGCTGGCAATCTGGTCGCGCAGGTCGGCGGTTTCGCCGGGCAGACCTTTCCAGCCCCAAAACTTGAGCGCCATCGTCAGGTTGGCGGGTCCGCAATAGTTCCAGCGATTCTTTTGGTCAGTGTACACCCGGTCGCCTTTCAGGTCGGCGCGTTCTGGCAGGGCGGTGGGTGTGATGGTGGCGGTGGCAGTGGGCAGGGGCGGGGTGGGCGTGGCGCTTGCCGCCGCTGCCACGCGGGTAACGTTGGGATGTGGTAAAGTCGGCTGGGCGGTGGCGGGGAGAAAGACCTGCTCGGAGGGTGGGTTGAGCCAGGCGTTTACCTCGGCGCGTAAGAAGTCGAATCGCCATGCCAGGCGGCTGTTGATGAAGGGAATTTGATATGCCCCAAAAGCAAGCAGAAGGAGCGCCATGACTGCCAGCGCCCAGGAAAGAGGTTTTTGTTTGAACATGGGCGGGATTATACGATATTGTCGTTAATCGTTAGCCGGGTAGTTGGATAATAAAAAAAGGTCGGATAGTCGCTTTTACGACTATCCGACCCTCTGACTAAATGGCTATGAAACTAGGCGTCCTTCACTTCGCCATCCACCACGTCGTCACCGGCGGGGGCGGCTGGGTTTGCCTGGGGCTGACCCTGACCATAGAGTTTTTCGCTCAACTTATAGAAGGCTTGCTGAAGGTCTTCGCTGGCTTTCTGAATCCGAGCCGCGTCTTCGCCGGAGAGGGCGCTCTTGACCTCGTTCACTTTGGCTTCAATATCGCCGCGCTCGGCAGAACTGACCTTGTCGCCCAACTCGCGCAGAGATTTTTCGGTCTGATACACCAGGCTGTCGGCATTGTTGCGGGCTTCAATCAATTCCTTGCGCCTTTTGTCTTCGCCTTCGTTCTGACGCGCTTCCTGCACCTTGCGGTCAATTTCTTCCTTGCTCATGTTGGTGGAGGCGGTGACGGTGATTCTCTGTTCTTTGCCGCTGGCTTTATCGCGGGCGGTGACGTGAATGATGCCGTTGGCGTCAATATCGAAGGTGACTTCCACCTGGGGAATGCCACGCGGCGCAGGGGGGATACCATCCAAACGGAAACGACCCAGGCTCATGTTATCACCTGCCATTGGGCGTTCCCCTTGCAGAATGTGAATATCTACCGCTGTCTGGTTGTCGGCGGCGGTGGAGTAGGTTTCGGTCTTTTTCACCGGGATGGTGGTGTTCCGCTCAATCATCACGGTCATCACGCTGCCCAGGGTTTCCACACCCAGGGAGAGGGGGGTCACATCCAGCAGGAGGATGTCGCGGACTTCGCCGCCCAGCACCCCACCCTGAATGGCTGCGCCAACCGCCACGACTTCATCCGGGTTCACCGATTTGTTGGGTTCTTTGCCGGTCAGTTTGCGTACCAGGTCGCTCACCATAGGCATACGGGTGGAGCCACCCACCAAAACGACTTCGTTCAGGTTACTGGCGCGTAAACCGGCATCTTTAAGGGCGTTCTCAAAGGGGATGACACAGCGCTTGATGAGGTCATCGGTCATTTGCTCAAATTTGGCGCGGGTGAGTTTCAACACCAGGTGCTTAGGTCCGCTGGCATCTGCCGTGATGTAGGGCAGGTTCAGTTCGGTTTCCATCATGCTGGAAAGTTCAATTTTGGCTTTTTCCGAGGCTTCGCGCAGACGCTGCAAAGCCTGGCGGTCGTTTCGCAGGTCAATGCCTTCCTGCTTGCGGAATTCGTCCGCCGCCCAGATGACAATGCGCTGGTCCCAGTCATCGCCGCCCAGGTGTGTATCGCCGTTGGTGGCTTTGACTTCAATCACGCCTTCGCCCACTTCCAGCACCGAAACGTCAAAAGTACCGCCGCCCAGGTCAAAGACCAGGATGGTCTCGTTGTGTTTTTTGTCCAAGCCGTAGGCAAGGGCGGAGGCGGTCGGTTCGTTGATGATGCGCTTCACATCCAAGCCAGCGATTCTACCTGCGTCTTTGGTTGCCTGGCGCTGGCTGTCGTTGAAATATGCCGGGACGGTGATGACGGCTTCGGTCACAGTTTCTCCCAGGTAAGATTCGGCGTCGGCTTTCAACTTTGCCAGCACCATCGCGCTAATTTCCTGGGGGCTGTATTCCCTGCCGGTGAGGGGAATTTGCACGCGCACATCATCCGAAGGACCTTCAATAACCTTGAAAGGAACCATCTTGCGCTCGCTTTCGGTCTCTTCGTAACGCCGACCGATGAAGCGTTTGACGGAATACACGGTGTTTTCTGAGTTAATAACGGATTGGCGCTTGGCGGTTTGCCCTACAAGGCGCTCTCCGTTTTTGTTGAAGGCGACTACGGAGGGGCAGAGCCGTCCGCCTTCTGCGGTGCTGATGACGGTTGGCTGACCGCCTTCCATCACCGACACGACACTGTTAGTCGTGCCGAGGTCAATTCCGATAATTTTTCCCATGATTTTTGAATCTCCTTAGGGCAAATGATTTCTTGGGCAGTTATGGCGCAAGGATAATGCACGAATCATAGAAAAGCGTTAACGTCTCGTACAAAAAATGGTAACAGCACTCGCCAGATGATGGTAAAGAAAACCCCTCGCCAGGTGGGGCAGAGGGGTTGGGATGAGCGCAAAAGGGTGATTCAAACCATCTTTTTAGAACCCCAGCCAGGGAGAGAGCCATTCCAACAGGTATACCAGCAGCGGGGCAAGCGCCAGGGCGGGGAGAAAATTTCCAACCCGAATCTTTTTCAGTTCCAGCAGGGTGCTAATGCCGACACCCATCAGGAGGATGCCGCCGGTAGCGGTCATTTCGTTCATCATCGCGGCGCTGACGAGGCTGTTCAGCGCCCCCGCCAACAGGCTGATACCGCCCTGGTAAACGAGGATGGGCAGCGCCGCAAAAAGCACGCCAACCCCCAGGCTGGAGGCAAAAGCGATAGAGGCAAAGCCATCCAGGGTGGATTTGATGGCGAGGGTGTTGTAGTCGCCGGTTAAACCGTCACTAATCGCACCCAAAATCGCCATCGGACCGATGACATACAGCAAAGAGGCGGTGAGAAAACCGCGCACAAAGCGGCTGGAGCCTCCCGCCGAACTGCCAGAGAAGCGTTCTTCCAGCCAGACGCCCAGGTGTTGCAGGCGGTCTTCCAGCGCCCACCATTCGCCCAAAAGAACCCCCAGGATGAGCGCCCCTAATACGAGCAGAGCGTTTTCGGTTTTGAGGAACATTTGCAATCCAATGGCGGTCGTAAACAACCCCATGCCAGAGATGACAGTATTTTTAAGCGAGTTGGAGAGGCGCGCGCCAAACAAAAGCCCCAACGCGCCTCCCGCCAAAATGGCGATGACGTTGATGATTGTGCCGGTCATGGCGGTTATTCCTTTGCCAGTTGGGTTTGGGTTCCGTGCTGCTGATTCTCTTGC
>DYNS01000588.1 GCA_020720965.1 Anaerolinea sp.
GGTGGGGGTGGCGTATTGGTTTTTGGGCTTTCGCAACCGGGGAGATATTATCCGTTTTATGCCGTACCCGGTTTCGGGTGGGTTTTTGGCGGGTTTGGGCTGGTTGCTGCTCAAGAGCGGGTTCACCGTTTCGGCGGGGAAGTTTTCGCTGGAGACTCTCTTTCAGCCAGAGTTGCTCATGTTCTGGCTTCCGGCTTTTTTGTTTGGTCTGGTTCTCTTTCTGGTTCAGGAGAAGATAAAGCAAACCTGGCTCACCCCGACGTTGATTGTGCTGGGCGTGGCTGGCTTTTACCTGGTGATGCGCCTTCCGGTGGAGGAACTGCGCCATGCTGGTTGGCTTCTCACCCTTTCCGAGCCGGATGGCTTGGTCTTGTTTCGTTTTCCGCTCTTGGAGATGTGGAATGATATTTCGTGGCAAGCCATTTTGTTCAACGTGGTAACGGCTGTCACCCTCATTTTTACCGCTTTTATCAGCATGTTGCTCAACGTGAACGCGATTGAAATGGCTGTAGGTAAAGATATGACTCCCAACCGCGAGCTGCGCCTTGCCGGGGTTGCCAACCTGGTGGCGATTTTGCTGGGCGGGGGCATTGTAGGCTATCCCTCCGCCGGGCTGACAATTATGGCGTATAAGCGCGGGCAGCCGGGCAGGTTGATGGGCTTGGTCGTCTCTGGCATGTTCGGCGCGGCGCTTTTCTACGGCTTCCAATATTTGGAATACCTGCCCAAGTTCGTCATTGGCGGGCTGCTTATCTCTTTGGGCATCAACTTTCTATATGAATGGCTGATAGAGGGCTTCTTTAAGTTCTCTCGCACCGACTACCTGGTCGTCCTCGCCATGTTTTTCGCCGTCACCTTTTTTGACTTGCTCGCGGGTGTGGTTTTGGGGCTGGTGTTGATGGTTATCATCTTTGTTCTCAACTACAGCAAAACCAACGTCATCCGCAGCGTTCTCACCGGCAAAAACTTTCAGAGCAACGTGGACCGCCCCATGAAGCACATGGAATTTTTACGCGAGCGCGGCGAACAGCTTCTCATCCTGCGTTTGCAGGGCTACATTTTCTTTGGCACCGCTCACACCATTTACCAGTACGTTAAAGACCGCCTGGAAAAACACGAAGGCAAACCCCTGCGCTTTGTGGTGATAGATTTTACCCAGACTTATGGTATCGACTCCTCTGCCGCGATGATATTTACCAAAATGCGCCGCATGGCGGAAGCCAACAACATCTCTCTCGCTTTC
>DYNS01000589.1 GCA_020720965.1 Anaerolinea sp.
GAACGGCTGGGGTTGGCGCTGGGTTCACCCGTCGTCCGCACCATTGCCAGCAAAGGCGATGGCGTGAAAGACCTGGCAAGCGCCATCATCAAATTCAAACAGGAGAAGAAAGCATGAGCGCCGTTGCTTTTTCATCTACAAAGATTTTTACCATCAACTACGGGGGCGAAGCCGAAACAGAGATTACCCGTCTTGCAGAAGCGATTACCGCCACCCCGGCAGTCGCCTCCCAGTTCCCCGCCCGCTGGCTGGCAATTAAACTGCTAGAAGCCGATGAAGACCTTCAGACCCGCCTGCGCGTTTTGCAAGGCGGCGCGGCTTTGCTGGACGAAGCCAGCAAAAGCATCGCCCGCTTGCAGGAAATCTACGGCGACGATGTGGATACCGTCATCGCCGACCGCCGCTACGGGTGGATTAATGGTCTGGTGCATGAAGTCGTCCAGCGCCCGGCGACCAACCGTCAGACAGTTTCGGACCAAATTGACAAAGTTGTTACCCATCGTTTGCTGGGGATTCCGATTTTCCTGCTGGCAATGTGGGCAGTTTTCAAGATGACCGCCGATGTCTCCGCGCCCTATCTCGATTGGGTGGATGGCGTGATTGGCGGACCCCTCACCAACTGGACGGTGGCTTTGCTCGGTTTGCTCGGCTTGGGCGGAACCTGGGTCGAGAGTTTGGCGGTGGATGGAATCATCGCGGGCGTGGGCGGCGTGCTGGTCTTCGTGCCGGTGTTGATGTTCCTCTACCTGGCGCTGGCTATCCTCGAAGATTCGGGCTATATGGCACGCGCCGCCTTTGTGATGGACAGGCTCATGCACGCGCTCGGTTTGCACGGCAAGAGCTTCCTGCCCATGCTGGTTGGGTTTGGCTGCACCGTGCCCGCCATGTATGCCACTCGCACGCTAGAAAACCCCAAAGACAGAATTCTGACCGGGTTGCTGGTTCCGTTCATGTCCTGCGGCGCGCGCCTGCCGGTGTATGTGTTGTTCGCGGCGATTTTCTTCCCGCAGAACTCCAGCGCGGTGGTCTTCTGGCTGTACCTGCTCGGCATCGTGACTGCCATTCTGTTGGGAATTGCGCTCAAAAATACCCTGTTCAAAGGCAAGGAACAATCCACCTTTGTCATGGAACTTCCACCCTACCGCCTGCCCACCTTGCGCAGCATCTGGTTCCACATGTGGGAGCGCACCAGTTCCTTCGTCAAAAAAGCCTGGACGATTATCATGGCGACCAGCATCATTTT
>DYNS01000268.1 GCA_020720965.1 Anaerolinea sp.
GGAAGTCCTTTTCGTTGTACATGATGGCGATTGCCAAGCCCAACGCAAAGGTGGAGAGGACGCTGATAAGCGGGAAGATGAAGTTCCAGATAAGGATGGTGACGAGGGGACCGCGCAGCGCCGGACTGGTGAGGAATTTGCTGAAGTTTTCCAGCCCTACTACCGAGCGGAAACCGGGTTTGATGGCTTTTCCGTCTTTGGTCGTGAAGGTGCCGAAGACGTTCAGGTACACATCCCCGTTGGATTGGTCTATCATCGCGTCTTGTGCCGGGTCGTAAACGTAGCGCTGTTGGAGGGGCGAGGCGGTGGAAGGCGAGCTGATTTGTACCTGTTCGCCGCCTTCTTCGCCGAAGAGGATGTTGGGTAGGTTTTTATCGGCGGCGGCGATGAGGGTGTTCAGGCGTTTGTAACCTTCCAGGGTGTTGGGGATGCCTTTTTTGTCGGCTTCGCCCAAGCCCAGTTCGCCCGGTTTGGCGGCGTTGATGGGTTTATTCTGATAGGCGAGGAAGGTGTTGCCGTCTTTGTCGGTGAGCCAGAGGGCGTATTCGCCCGCTTCGCTTTTGTAAGCAGTCCAGGTATAGGTGGCGCTTCCTTCTGGCAGGTATTTAATTTTTTCAATCAACGGCAGGGCTTGCTCTTTGGTGAGCAAATGCCCGTCTCCGTAATTGGTGAAGGCAACGTAAAGGGTGAATATCATCGGGTAGATGACGAATAGGACGAGGAAGCCCAGCCCGATTGCCATCCAACGGAAGGGGTATGCTTGCGGTAGGATGAAGACGATGTTGACAAAGACCGCGATGAGACCGATGATGACGGAAATTTCGGTGTAGCCGCGTTGGATGGCGTTGACGACAAACCAACCGGCGGCGACATCGAATACTACGATGAAGAGGATGCGAATGAGCGCCGAGAGCGGGCTTTCGGCGGATTTTTTGTATTTTGGTTTTTGCGCTGAAACGGTCATTGTAGTCTCCTGTGAGTCAACCCTGGTTTGGAGGTTGGGAGCGCTTTTTCACTGGAGGATGCCCCAGGTGGAAAAGGGCAAGGGGGATAAGAAGGGAGACCGGCGAACCGGTCTCCCTTGAACACACAGACTATTTGACTACAATCTCAAGCAGGTTGGTGGCGGGGTCGAAGACGAAGGAGACTTCGGCATCGGCAGTGAGGCTGAACTTGTAGTTGTCGCCGTCTTGTTTGCCGTCAACACCGTAGTTGGTCGTCCAGGCGCCATCCAGGGCAACTTTGGCTTCGTAGTCGCCGGCTTTGAGGGCGAAGGGACCACTTGCCCACTTGCCGTCTTCGCCTTTCGCCATGGCGGTCACGGCGCAGGTCGGGTCCCAGTCGCTGGCGCAACCGGCGGCAGCCTGGTAGGAGCCGGGGACGTTCACCATGCCGGTGAGGGGGTTGGCAATGAGGGCGCGGATTTTGGTTCCGGCTTCGAGGAGGGCGGCATCGGGGGCTAATTTGCCGTCACGGGCGAGGACGATGCCATCGTTCCAGCTGGTCCATACGGAACCCATCGCGGGGATGGAGGGCATCATGGTGGCGGTTTCGCCAGCCTTCGCCATTGCCAGCAGGTCGGGGTCTTCGATGGTGGCGCGGACGGGCAGGTAGGCGGAGGGGCGCTTGCCGACTTCAAAGAGTTTCTGCATTACTTCTTCGGTGGCAACGAATTCGGTCAGGAAAGCTTGGGCGAGCAGGATGTTTTCGCTCTGGGCGCTGATGAAGATGCCCTGAGTGCCGGCAAAGGGAGCGCCTGCGCCGCCAGGACCAGCGGGGAAGAATTCGGCTACTTTGTAGGGAACGCCAGATTCGCGGATGCGGTCAAGCGCCCAGGGTCCAGCCATGATGAAGGGGGTTTCGCCGCCTTCAAAGAGGGCATGGTTGTTTGCCCAATCCCAATCGGTGGGCAGGTTGCCGTTATCGACATTTTCTTTCAGCCAGGTGTTGGCGGCAATCATACCTTCGTTGTCAACGCCCAAGTCCTGGTCGTTCCAGATGCCATTGGCGTCTTTGCCGAAGATGTAGCCGCCGAAGGCGGTGAAGAGCGGGTAGATGTCGTAGGTGGTGCCGGTGACGGACAGGATGTAGGTGACTTTGCCGTCGGCTTTCAGTTGTTCGCCAATGCTCACAACTTCGTCCCAGGTGGCGGGAGCGGTATCGCCAACCAGTTCGGTATTGTAGAAGAAGCCCAGGTTTTCGGTGGCGTAGGGCATGCAATACAGTTTGCCTTCGTAGCTACAGGCATCCAGGGATGCGGGCAGGAAGTCGGCGGCTTTTTCGCCCAGGTCAACTTCGGCGAGCAGACCATTGGCTACCATCGTGCCGCCCTGGTCGTGGGCAACGCCGAAGAGAATGTCGGGACCTTCGCCAACGGGCGCGGCGACCTGGAAGTCATCGCGCAGGGCGGATTTGACAACAATCACCAGTTCGATGTTGTAGGCTTCGAGGAAGGCAGGGGCGAGTTCTTCCAGAATGGGGGCGCGGGTTTCGTCAGCCCAAATGGTCAGCTGACCATCGGGACCGGCGGGGGCTTCGGTGGCGGGAACTTCGGTCGGTTTGGGGGCTTCGGTGGCTTTGGGGGCTTCCACAACCGGGGCTTCGGTCGCCGGGGCGGCGGGGGCGCCGCAAGCGGCAAGGGCGAAGGACGCAATCATCAGCAGGCTGATGAGGGTCAGTAAAGACTTTTTCATTTCTCTTTCTCCTTAGTGTTTGTGTTTCATTTTTGGGAAGCAGTTGCTTCTTTTGGGGGAGGGTGTTGCCTTACTAGGTCTTTCAAGGCTCCGAAGAGCTTCTTTGGGGTGTTCTCACCTCCTTTCGTTCTGCGACTTGGTGCAATGCCATAGATAATGCCTGAACAACCGCGCCCATACTGGAAGAGCGCCTGCGTAAAACTGCCGTGTTAATCTTCACCGTCCGCACCGAGGCGGGCAAACTGCGCCGCGTTACCGCGTCTCGAATGGGTTGCAGGAGTAAATCGCCCATTTGCGAAACCCCGCCGCCCACGACAACGACCTTGGGGTTGAATAAATTGACCAACCCGGCAATGGCGATGCCCAGGTAGTTTCCGGCGCGGGCAATAATCTGCTGCGAAACCAGGTCGCCCCGGCGGGCGGCGGCGGCTACATCCCGGGCGGTGATGGATTCTACCGGTCCGAGGCTGCTGAGCAGGGTGCGCTGTCCTTTGCGAACCGCTTCCTGGGCTTGGCGGGCAATGGCTTTGCCGCCTGCCAGGGCTTCCAGGCAGCCCGCGTTGCCGCAATCGCACACCGGTCCGTTTTCTTCAATCGTCAGGTGACCAATTTCACCCGCCGAACCGGTTGCGCCCCGGTAAATCTGACCGTTAAGCAACAACCCGGAACCGATTCCCGTTCCTACCTTTATGTAAGCGAGGAAGTTCTCTTCCCGCCCCGCGCCGTATGCCCATTCTCCCAACGCGCCCAGTTCTGCATCGTTGTTGAGCGAAACGGGAATATCCCATTTTTCTTCCAACTCGGTCTGAATTGGATGCCCGTCCCAACCCGGCATAATGGGGGGGGCGTACACCATCCCGGCTTCGCTGGCAATCGGTCCCGGAACCCCAACCCCAATCGCGCTGATATTTTGCATGGTCAGGTTGTTTTTTTGCAACAAATCACGCAGGAGGGTATCTGCCAATTTCAGGCTTGCCTGGGGTCCATCGCTGATTCGAAAGGGGACCTCCACTTCGTCTATCACTCTGGCGGAAAAATCCGTTACGACAATGGAAAGGTGTGAGGCACCCATATCAATCCCGGCGACATAGCCGCGCAGGGGGTTCACCTCCAAAATGATGGGTGGTCTGCCGCTCTGACTGGCACGCGATTCCGATTCGCGAATCACGCCGGATTCCAGCAAATCGTTCACAATTGCTGTCATCGCGGCGCGACTCAAGTCCATTCTCTGTGCCAATTCGGCGCGGGATATTCCACCCGAGGTAAAGCGAATCAAATCTAAAACAGCATGTTTGTTAAGATTTTTGACTATTTGATTGGAGGGAGACCAACTGAACTGAGCCATATCGCTTATTTTTGGGGTTTATTTGCCGTTTTAGGTTCGCCAATAATAGCATGAACTGGCTATTTGTCAAGATTTCTAACTATATTCTGGAAGTTCTCATTTCGCCCATAAAAAATAGACAGACTGTTTTGGCAGTCTGTCTATTTTTTGGGGTGCAGATTCTCCTAGCGCAGAGCTTCCCAACCGGCATACTTGGCGGTATCACCCAGTTCGGCTTCAATCCGCAGCAGCTGATTATATTTGGCAATACGGTCTGTACGGCTCAGGGAGCCTGTCTTG
>DYNS01000269.1 GCA_020720965.1 Anaerolinea sp.
ACAGACGGCTACTACGCCTACGTCCGACACCCGCTCTACACCGCCAGCCTCGCCTTGCTCTGGGCAATGCCCACCATGACGGTAAACAGCCTCACCCTCTGGGTCATCTTCTCGCTATACCTGGTCATCGGCGCATATTTTGAAGAAAAGAAACTGCTCAAAGACTTTGGTGATGCTTACGCGCAGTATCGCGCCCGCACACCTTTTCTCCTCCCCCGCATAGGGAGGCGCTAACCATGCACACCAACACCGCCCCCGTCCGGTTTGTACGCCCGCGCCGAAAACCGCCCCAGCAAGCAGCCACAAGCCCCCTACAAATGGCGCTCATCGCCGGGGGCGGGCTTGCCCTGGCGTTGATTCTGCTCTTCCTCTTCTCCCTCGCCTACCGCATCGCCCACATGGGGCGCATCTTCCCCGGCGTATCGGTTGCCGGAGTCAACCTCTCCGGGCTAACCGTGCCAGAAGCAGAAGCCCTCCTCCAAAGCCAACTAACCTACCCGCAAAACGGGCGCATCCTCCTGCGAGACGGCGCAAACCTGTGGGTAGAATCGCCTGCCCGCCTGGGCATGAGTTTGGATGCCGCCGCCTCGGCACAAGCCGCCTTAAAAGTCGGCAGGTCTGGCGGGCTTTTCGGCAGCATCAACGCCCAAGTAACGGCAGCACAAACCGGCGTGCTGCTCCCCCCCGTCACCCAATATGACCAACGAGTCGCCCATTCCTACCTGCAAAACCTGGCGGCGCAAATCAACCTCCCGGTTGCCGAAGCCAGCCTGCAAATCAACGGAACGGAGGTCAGCAGCCAGCCGGGGCAAATTGGGCGCAAACTTAACGTAGATGCCAGCCTGGTCTACCTCAGCGTGCAAATGCAATCCTTTCGGGATGGTGAAGTGCCCCTCGTCATCGAAGAACAAAGCCCACAAGTGCTGGATGCCTCCGCCCAAGCCGAAACCGCCCGCAGGCTTCTTTCTGCGCCTTTAGTCGTTTCCCTGCCCAACCCCCAACCCGGCGACCCCGGACCCTGGTTCCTGGAACCCTCGACGCTTGCCCCCCTGCTAAAAATTGGGCGCAACGCCGCCGGGCAATACGTCATCCAACCCGACCGCGCCCAACTGACCCCATTTTTGCAACAAATTGCCACCCAGGTAGACCGCGCCGAAGAAAACGCCCGCTTCGTCTTTAATGACGAAACCGCCCAATTGGAACTCATCCAATCTGCCACGGTCGGATTAAAAGTGGATGTAAGCGCCTCGCTGGATGCGCTGGAAACCGCCATCGCCGCCGGGCAATCCGCCGCCGAGCTGCAAGTCATCCGCACCGAGCCGCAAGTCGCCAACACCGCCACCGCCGCCGACCTGGGCATTACCCAATTGGTAAGCGCCGAGACGAGTTACTTCTTTGGTTCCACTGCTGCGCGCTTGCAAAACATTCAAGCCGCCTCCTCCCGCTTTCATGGGGTTCTGGTCGCCCCCGGTGAAACCTTCTCCATGGGCAAATACCTGGGAGATGTAAGCCTGGAAAACGGTTTCGCGGAAGCGCTCATCATCTACGGCGGACGCACCATCAAAGGCGTGGGCGGCGGCGTTTGCCAGGTCAGCACCACCCTGTTTCGCACCGCCTTCTTTGGCGGCTTCCCCATCAACGAGCGTTACGCCCATGCCTATCGGGTGGGCTACTACGAACAACGCGCCAACGGCAGCATAGACACCCTGCTGGCAGGGTTCGACGCCACCGTTTACTTCCCGCTGGTAGATTTCAAATTCACCAACGACACCCCTCACTGGCTGCTAATGGAAACCTACTACAACGAAGCCGGGCGCTCCCTCACCTGGAAGTTCTACTCCACCTCGGACGGGCGCAGCGTCACCTTCGACACCACCGGACCAACCAACATCACCCCCGCCCCCGCCCCCATCCTTCAGGAAAACCCGGAACTGCGCGAAGGCGAAATAAAACAGGTCGATTGGGCGGCAGAAGGCGCAGATGTGACCATCAATCGCATCGTCAACCGGGACGGCAAAATTTTATTTGTAGATAAATTCACCACCCACTACGAACCCTGGCAAGCCGTCTGCGAATACGGACCCGGCACGAAAGACCCGGAAAAAGCCCTCAAAAAAGCAGGCTTATGCCAGTGAGAAATGATGCGTGGTACAATTTCGCCCCGTATCACGCAACCCACCCAAGGAGTAACAAACATGGTTAGCCAGGAACTGTTAGAAATCTTACGCTGCCCCGTCTGCGTACAAGAAAAAAGCGGGCTGCTCACCCTCACCCGCGAAAGTTGGCTGGTCTGCCAGGATTGCGACCGCAAATACCCCATCCTGGACGACATCCCCGTCATGCTCATTGAAGAAGGCGATAAGTGGGTAAAAACTGCCGTAAAAGACCTGCCTGTCCCACCCCCAACCCGATAAATGAACGAACTGGACAGCCTGCTGGCACAACTTTTGCACGGCTCGGAAGAACAAGCCGAGGAAGCCGCCGCAAGCCTGCCCTCACAAGGCACAAGCGCCCTGCAAGCCCTGCTCAGGCTCTCACACAGCCCGGAAGAAGAAACCCGCTGGTGGGCAACCCGCGCCCTGACAGGCTTTGAAACCAACCCGGAACTGGTCCTCTGCCTGGCAAACGCCCTGCAAGACCCCGCCCCGGCAGTACAGCAATGCGCCGCTCTGGCGCTCTGCTCACACCCGCACCCCCTCGCCCTGAAACCGCTACAACAAGCCTTATCCAGCCCACAGGCGCTGACCGCAAGGCTGGCATCTCAGGCGCTCATCAGCCAGGGCGCAAGCGCAACCCCCGCCCTGGTTGAAACCCTTCAGACCGGTTGCCCCTCTGCCCAAAGAGAAGCCGCCCGCGCCCTGGCAGCCATACAGGACACCCAAACCATCCCAGCATTACTCCACGCCATGCAAACCCATTCCGCACAAACCCAATACTGGGCATCTCAGGGGCTGGAAAAGATGGGCGCGGGCATGGTTTACCTGACACCCCCCTAAAAAATGAACACAACACCCCTACCAAAGAAAATCCCACTCGCACAAATTCTCGTCACCATCGCCGCCCTCGCCCTGGCAGGCGCGGCATTTTTCCTCACCAGGGGGATTATCACCAGTTGGTGCCTTTCCCCCCTCCCCGGCACAGCCCTCACCGATTGCGGCAACGCCCCCAGCCTAAACATCGAAACCCCCGCCGAGGGAACCCCCGCCGCCACCGCCGACCCGCTCGCGGCTCTGCCTACCGCCGCCGCGCCCATCCCCGAAGCCGCCCTGCCCCCCACCTGGGACGGAGCAAGCCGGGTCAGCGTTCTGCTCCTGGGTTTGGATACCGCCGATGGCTCTGGAGACCGCGCCGGTCCCGCCCGCTCGGATACGATGATTTTGCTGACGATTGACCCGCAGACCAAAACCGCCGGAATGCTCTCCATCCCCCGCGACTTGTGGGTTAACATCCCCGGCTTTGGCTACGGAAGAATCAACACCGCCTACATGCAGGGAGACGCTTACAAAGTCCCCGGCGGCGGACCCGCCCTCGCCATGCAGACGGTCGAACAAGTCATCGGCGTTCCGGTACAGTATTACGCCCAAATCGAATTTTGGGCATTCACCAAGTTGATTGACGACCTGGGCAAAATTGAAGTGAACGTGACCAAAAAAATAAGCATAGACCCGGTTGGTCCCGGTGCAGATGACATCATCCTCCCGGTGGGCGTTCACAGCCTGGGCGGTGTAGAAGCCCTGGCTTATGTGCGCCAACGTCACACCGAAGGCGGGGATGTAGACCGCGCCAACCGTCAGCAGCAGGTTATTTTGGCAGTACGAGATAAGATTTTAGACCCGACAAACTTCACCACCATGCTGGCAAACGCCCCAGAGATGTATTCCCACATTCAGGAGGGGGTTCACACCAACCTGACCTTTGACGATATGATGCGGCTTGGGATGCTGGTGAAGGATATTCCGCTGGAAAGCATTAAGCGCGGCGTGATTGACGAGACGATGTTCACGTTTCAGACTGTTAGCGTGAACGGGCAGACCCAGCAGGTGCTAAAGCCTATTTCCTACAAAATCCGCGAACTGCGCGATAGCATTTTTAGCGCCGGAATCACCAGCCCGATGGCAACCGGCGCGGATGCGCTGGATATTGCCCGGCAGGAGGGCGCAAGCATTGTGGTTTATAACGCCACCGGTACTTCCGGCTTGGCAGAGACAACGGCACAATACCTGCAATCGCTGGGGCTTAACGTCACCGGGTTTGAAAGCGCCGGACAGATATTCAACGCAACGGTTGTGGTAGACCATCGCGGCAAGCCCTATACC
>DYNS01000590.1 GCA_020720965.1 Anaerolinea sp.
CCGCATGTCAGCGCGCTTTCCAACGGCAGCAGAGCCAGCACATCATCGCCGCCCACATACACCGGCACGCCGCCCGCCGCGAGGATAATTTTCTTGGCTTCGGGGGCAAACGCGCTCAGGGCTTTTGAAAGTTCGCTGTGTTGGCTTTGCTGGGTCAGCGCGTCAATGGTTCTGCCCATGTTATCGCCATCGGCAAGCAGCAAGGCGTAGTAGGGGGAAGGTTCGCCTTTGATGTCGTATTCATCGCGTAATTTGGCATACGCCGCGCGGAAATCTTCGGGGCGTTTGTCATCCTCAACCAGTTGCGCCAGTCGGTCAACGTAAAACATTGTGCCGGGGGTTTCGCCGCTGCCTGAGTATTTTGCCAACAATGCCGCTGCTTTTTCTTGAAATTCCATTCGCTTTGCTTTGCCGATGCGGGCATCCAGCGATTCGATGAACGGAATCGCCGCCACATCGGTTGTGCTGATAAATGTTTCGCCGGAGCGTTCTCCCCAACGTTTCATCAAGTCAATACCCGAAAGCGCTTCGCCTTTATCGGCACGGAACATCCAGTAGGGCGCATCTTTTTTGCTTGGGAACAGCACCGACTCGCGCCAGCCATCCAGTGACGACTTGGGCAAACCGGCTACGCCTTGCGCCTGCCCAAAATCGCGGGTATTTTTGCGAGCCGCGAGCAGGGCTTCGGCGCGTTTGCGGGCGTGTTCGTAGCCTTTTTCCAGCGGCGCGGCTGCCCAATAAAATTCGGTCAGGGCTGCCACCTGCTTCTCAGCCAGGTCGCGGTCAAACTGCCCTTTGCGCTTTGCCTCATTAAAAGAGTCTTTTGCCAATTCCATCAGGCGAGTTTTAACGGCTTTTTCCATCGCCTCGCCCAGCGTTTGGGGGTCGCCGCTGATGGTTGCCACCACTTTGTTGGTGACATCCATTTCGGAGCGCGGCGCTAAATCTTCCGGCTCTTGGGGCGCAGGGAAGATTAATTCATGCCCCTGCAACGCCTTCGCCGCCGCCTTCGAGAGTTCACTCAACAGCCACGAACCAAACCATAAATCTTGGCTGGTACGCGCCGTTTGAATGAAATCCTGCACGGGACCAATTGAACAAACAAAATAGTATTTTTGAGTCATCCTTTATCCTTTCTTTCAACACGAATTCAGTAGCCAACCCACACCCAACCAGCGACCATTCTACAAGCCGGCCTCCTTCCCGTCACCCCCAGCAGCCCGGAAAAACCCCC
>DYNS01000591.1 GCA_020720965.1 Anaerolinea sp.
GTCTGATTAATTGAATTGATCCATGCCTCTGCCTTTTTCTTCCCTCCCCCGCCCGGAGTTCGGAAGTTCTACTTCCGAACAGCAAAAGCAGAGCTTTTGCACAACCATTGAAAGACTTTCGACATCCAAAGTCTGGAGACTTTGGACTCCGTTAACAATTATCGCCCTCCTGCTCGCTGGCTGCTCTGCGCCCGCCGAAGCGACTCTCACTTCAAACGCCCCGCCCGCCATCGAAGCAACCAACACGCCTTCCATCATCCGCTATAACGGCGAAAACAACTTCATTTTTCTATCCATCGAAGAGAATGGCTACGCCCACCTCTTCATCCAAAGCGAGCGCCCACAAGACCTGGCGCTGACTCGCATCACCAGCGGCGGTTGGAATGACATTGCCCCCGCCCTCAGCCCCGACCGCTCTCAACTTGCCTTTGCTTCAGACCGAACTGGATTTTGGGATATTTATGTAATGAGCCTGCAAAATGGGGAAATTGCGCAAATTACCAATTCAGCCCAGTATGATTCTGCGCCCTCCTGGTCTCCCGACTCGCAGTGGCTTGCCTTTGAAACCTATATCAACGATAATTTTGAAATTTCGGTGATCTCAGTGAATGACCGCAGCCAGCCCATTTTGCCCATCACCGAAGACCCTGCTTCGGATCATTCACCCGTCTGGGCGCCGGATGGCAGGCATGTGGCGTTCATCTCAAACCGCAGCGGGGATAGCGATGTCTGGCTGGCGAACCTCGACCTAGCAGGTGATGCGCGGTATCAAAACCTGAGCAACAGCCCCCTCGCCGCCGAAAATCATCCCCTGTGGAATTTTGACGGCTCACAATTATTGTGGGCATCCACCTCACAGACCGTCGGCTTTAGCGGGTTGTACATTTGGAATGCGAATGACCCCGCCCGCAGTGCGCGCTGGATCGGAGACGGCATGTGGGGCGCGTGGAACGAAACCGCAGAAAAGATTGTGGCGATCACCAGCAGCGCCAATCAAAACTACCTCACCGCCTACGACATCAACGGCACGTTGCTGCTCTCGCCCACCCCACTCAGCGGGCGCGTGCGCGGGCTGGCTTGGGGCTTTGCCAATTTGCCCAACCCCTTCCCTGATTCTTTTGCGCAAGCGGCAGCAGAATCACCCGCCGCACTTTGGTCGCCCGTCATCACGCCCGCCGCCGACGTGCCGAATCAACGCTGGTATGTTGTTCCCATTGCCGATGTGCAAGTTCCG
>DYNS01000017.1 GCA_020720965.1 Anaerolinea sp.
AAACCGGGGCGGCTGAGAATGGCTTGAAGCGGCAGGTGAAGGGCAACCGGTTTGACGGCGAACATTTCTTCGTCCGGCATCACCTGGTAGGCTTGCATCTGAGCGAAGTAATGACGGGGTTCGCCGGGGGCGTAGGCAGCCGCTTTTTGGCGGACATCCGGCTTGGGGGCAACCCTCAGCGCGTTTCCGGTAAGGGTGTCTATAAAAGTGGCGGCGGTTTTGCCGTAGTCTTCCACCCGCAGGGTGCGATGCCCCACCGTGCAGTCGGTGGCGGCGGTTACGCCATCTGCGAAGCAGCCATCGGTTTCCAGGATGACGAGGAGACGTTTTTTTTCCGGCGGTTGAGGGAAGCCCAGGGATTTGATGCCCATTAAGCCCAGCCGCACGCCAAGAATTTGGCGAGGGCAAAGGTGAGCGTGATGCCGGAGTGATTTTTGGAGAGAGTCTTGTAGAGACATGGCTTGGGTGCGAGAGTTTACGCTTAACAAAAAGCGCCGTATCCGAAGAGGAAACGGCGCAATACGAAGCGGATTGCGGAGTCTCCTTTCCAAGTGTGGGGGGCAAGAGCGTTTCCGCTCTTACCGGGCACCGCGTGGGGATTTGCGGTACTGTCCCGCCGCCACCCGCAAGAATGCGGGGTTTTGCGTTTCCGTTTAGGCGGTCGGGCTTCGGAGAGATGTTTCGATTGTATCAGGGAATGGTTTCGCCGGGGTGAACCAGGGTGCCAACTTTTTCGCCTTGCAAAGCGCCGAGGAGGGCGCTTTGGTCCCATAGGTTGAGGACGAGGATGGGGATTTTGTTTTCCATGCAGTGGGTAATGGCGGTGCTGTCCATCACTTCCAGGCGGCGGTTGAGGACATCGATGTAGGTTAGTTCGTCAAATTTTACGGCGGCGGGGTTCTTTTTGGGGTCGGAGTCGTATACGCCGTCTACTTTGGTGGCTTTGATGACGACATCCGCATCAATTTCGGTGGCGCGTAAGGCAGCGGCAGTGTCGGTGGAGAAGAAGGGGTTGCCGGTTCCCGCGCCAAAGATGACGACCCGCCCTTTTTCCAGGTGGCGGATGGCGCGGCGGCGGATGTATGGCTCGGCAATGGCACGCATTTCGATGGCAGACATGACGCGGGTGTAGACGTTCATCCGCTCCAGGGCATCCATCAGGGCCAGGGCGTTCATCATGGTTGCCAACATGCCCATATAGTCGGCAGTTGCCCTATCCATGCCGCGAGCCAAGCCTTGCTTGCCCCGCCAAAGGTTGCCCGCGCCAATGACAACTGCCACTTCCACGCCCATTTCGTGAATACCTTTTATCCGTCCGGCAATGCCTTCGGCTTCCGATACGTTGATGCCGAAACCGTTTTCTCCGCCCATCACTTCCCCGCTCAGTTTGAGCAGGACGCGCTTGTATTTTATTTCTGCCATTTTTTCTCCTATGGATGATATAAAAAAGCCAACCTTGCGGTTGGCTTTTTGTTTCTTATTCAGCCTGGCTGCCGGAGGCTTCGCCTAGTTCCCACCGGGAAAAGCGGCGGATAATCAGGTTTTCGCCGGTGCTGGCAATGGTCTGATGAAGCAGTTTCTCGATGGTGAGAGAATCATCGCGGATGTATGCCTGGCGCATAAGGCAAACTTCGTCTTTGAACTTGTTGAGACGACCTTCCACAATGCGGTCTGCTACGGCGGCTTTGCCTTCTTCGGCGGCGCGTTTGCGGGCGATTTCGGCTTCGTGCGCCAAAACGCTTTCGGGGATGTCGGCTTCCGAGACGTATTGGGGAGCAGATGCAGCAATTTGCAGGGCAACTTCGTGGGCAAAACTGCGGAAGGCTTCGGAGCGGGCGACAAAGTCGGTTTCGCAGTTCACTTCCACCATCACGCCCACGCGCCCGCCACCGTGCGAGTACAGTTCCACCGCGCCATTGGAGGCAGAGCGGTCGGAGCGTTTGGCGGCGGTTGCCATGCCTTTTTCGCGCAACCAGTCTACGGCTTTCTGAAAGTTGCCGTCGGCTTCCACCAGGGCTTTACGACAGTCCAACATTCCGGCGCTGGTGGCGGCACGGAGTTCTTGAATCATTTTTGCGGTAATTTCCATTCCAAACCTCTCCATAAGGGGGATTATTCAGCAGGAGCGACTTCTTCGTCTGCGGTTTTGGCAAGTTTTGCCAGGGTAGATTTGCCGAGCAGGGCGGCATCATCGGTTTCTTCGTCTGTGTCCATCACACGCGGGGCTTTGGCGGCAGAGACGGGGGCAGGAGCGGCGGCGGGTTTTTCTTCTTCTGCATCCACATCTTTGCGCATGGCTTTGCCTTCTGCAACGGCATCCGCCACTTTGGCAACCAGCAATTTGATGGCGCGGATAGCGTCATCATTGGAGGGGATGACATAGTCAATGTTTTGGGGGTTGCAGTTGGTATCTACCAGGGCAACTACCGGAATACCAAGCAGGTTACATTCGCGCACGGCAGATTCCTCGCGCCCAACATCTACCATAAAGACCAGGTCGGGCAGGTGCTTCATGGCGCGAACACCTTCCAGCCGGGTTTGCAGGCGGATGATTTCGCGCTGAATGAGCAAGCCTTCTTTTTTGGTCAGGCGGTTAATGTCGCCACTATCGCGCAGGGCTTCCAGGCGTTCCATTTCGTCGATACGGGCGCGCATGGTCGTCCAGTTGGTGAGCATACCGCCCAGCCAACGCTCAGTGACGTAGGGAACTCCGGCGCGGATGGCTTCTTCGCGCACGGTTTCCTGTGCCTGACGTTTGGTGCCTACGAACAAAATGGTGCCACCGTTCTGAACGGTGTCACGCACAACGGAATAAGCGTTGTTAAGGGACTTAACGGTTTGTTGCAAGTCAATGATGTGAATGCCGTTTCGCTCGGTGAAGATATACGGCTTCATGCGGGGGTCCCATTTGTTGGTTCGATGTCCAAAATGAACACCGCTCTCCAAAAGGGCTTTCATAGAAATAACAGCCATTGTTTCTCCTTTTCCATCTCCTGCCCGGCAAAGGCAAAAGACGGGGTTAGCGGGGATGCCGCTTGGGGACGCTTAATGCCCGTCCCAGGCAGAATGTGCTTTTGCCCTGGCAAAAGCCGAAGGATTGTATCACAGGTTGGGAAGAAAAAGAAAACTTCGCTTCTTCCAGCAAATACCATCAGCCCTTCCCCTCTCCCCCGCCCACAGGTACAATCCACCCATGCCCCATTCCAACCAACACCTGCCAGATTCCAACCGCCTCAGCGTTTTGCTGGGCGGGGTTCTCTTGGCGTATGCCCTGACCCAAATCATGGGCGCGGAACGCGGCGCACTCGACTTAACCCTGCTCGGTCTTTCCCTCTCCCTGCCCCTCAACCTGGAATTTACCGCCATCTTCATGGCAACCGGTCTCACCGCCACCGGCGCAGACTGGCTCCTGCGCGGGCATCCCGGCTACGATGGCAGACCCACCCTACAACACTGGATGATGCCCGCCCTCACCGCCATTGTGCTGGGCGCAACCCTCTATCGTTTTGCCGGAGGGTTGCTTTGGTGGCTCAGTTTTGGGGTTGGCGCGGTTCTCCTGCTCTTTATTCTGATGGCGGAATACATCGCCCTCGATTCGGCTGACCTGCGTTACCCTCTGGCAGCCGCCCTGCTCTCGGCACTCTCCTTCGCGCTCTTCATCATTTTCGCCATTACCCTGGCATCTTCCGCCACCCGGCTCATGCTCTCGGCGGGGGCGCTCTTCCTGGCGGCGGGCATGGTCACTTTACGCAACCTGCACCTGCGCTTTGAACAATGGAGCCTGCCCTGGGCAGCGACCACCGCCTTCATCATCGTCCAACTCTCCGCCGCCCTGCACTACCTGCCTCTCAGCCCCCTGCAATTTGGGCTAATCCTCACCGGACCCTTATTCTCCCTCAACAACCTGGCGCTCAGCCTGGGAGAAGAAACGCCCCCCCGCCAAGCCTACCTGGAAGCCGCCCTCAGCCTGCTCCCTTTTTGGGTAACGGCTCTCTTCCTTTAGCGCTCCCATGCTCCAACGCCTGCACATCCCCCCCGCCCTGCTCCGCTCCATGCTGGAACACTGCCGCCTATCCGCCCCGCAAGAAGCCTGCGGTATGATGGGTGGAAAGACCTCGCAGGTGGATTGTCGCATCCCCATCCGCAACGCCGCCCAAAGCCCCACCCGTTTTCTTATGGACACAGGTGAACAGTGGAGGGCGCTGCAATGGCTGGAAGAAAGCGGGAGAGAACTGCTTGCCTTGTATCATTCGCACCCGCAAGGACCCAATCACCTTTCCCCCACCGACCTGGCGGAGGCTGCCTACCCGGTAGTACACATCCTTTGCTGGCAGCAAGCCGGAAAATGGCAGGCACGCGGGTTTTGGATTGAAGACGGGCAAGCCCAGGAAGTCGCCCTGTAACTTTATGCCCGTTTCTGTGTTACCGATTTGTACACCAACGCCGGAGGATAAAATGCAGTTTTTGATTGATGCTGGGCTTGTTCTCGCAGGATACTTAATCGGTTCCATTCCATTTGGTTTGCTGGTTGTAAAACTAAAAACCGGAAAAGACATCCGCACAGTGGAAAGCGGGCGCACCGGGGGAACCAATGCTTTTCGGGCGGCGGGCTTTGGGGCGGGTCTGCTTACCGCCATTTTGGATATTCTCAAAGGCGCCTCGGCTGTTTGGCTGGCGCAAACCCTTAGCCCGCAAAGCGACTGGGTGCATATTGTCGCTCCCCTCGCTGCCATTTTAGGTCACAATTACTCCGCCTACCTGCCAGAATGGGACGAAAACGGCAAGTTCGTGCGCCTGCGCGGCGGAGCGGGAGGCGCTCCGGCTTTGGGCGGTGCCATGGGGCTATGGCTTCCGGCGGGTATCATCATTTTTGGGTTGGGCGCGCTGGTCTTTTTCACTCTGGGCTACGCCTCGGTGACGACTCTTAGCGTGGCGCTTTTCGCCACCCTCATTTTCATTATTCGCGCCGCCAATGTCGCGCCAGGGGCATCCTGGGTGTATGTGGGCTATGGGCTTGCCGCCGGTCTTCTGCTTCTTTGGGCGCTGCGCCCCAACATTAAGAAGTTGTTCGCCGGGCAGGAGCGGGTGGTAAGCATTAGCCTGCATGGATGGTTGAAAGCCCGCAAAGAAAAACAACACCCCCAACCCTAAACGTTGGGGGGAAGACCGGGCAGTTTTGGCAGCCTCTCCCCTTGGGAGGGGCTGCTTTTTGATTTTCCACCCTCCGGCGGGGGTCAGGCGCGGGCAAGGATTTTTTGGGCGTTCTTCAGCAGGGGCAGGTCTATCATCTTGCCGTCCAACTCGTATGCGCCTTTGCCCTGTCGCTGATTCTCTTCAAAGGTTTGCACAATCCGCCGGGCGTGGGCAATTGCCTGCTCGGAGGGGGTGAATGCGTTTTGCACCGGCTCCGCCTGGGCAGGGTGAATAATTTGTTTGCCGCTAAAGCCCAACTGCGCCCCTTCAAGCGCCTCCGTCCAAACCCGTTCCGGGGAGCGAAAATCTATCGTCACCATGTCTATGGCTTGCAGGTCGTAGGCGGCACAGGCGGCGACCACTGCCAGACGGGCATAGAGCAGTTCGGTGGCTTCGGGGGTGCGGGTTGCTCCTACGCTGGCAGCGTAATCTTCCCCGCCGAAGATGATTGCCTCCAGGCGGCTGCTGGAGGATGCGATTTCTCTCAGGTTGAGAATGCCCATTGCCGTTTCCACCCCCACGAGCAGGCGAATTTTTCCCGGCGGCAGCCCACGAGCGCTTTCGTAGGCATCCATCTGCTGGCAAACCCAGCCCACCTGGGCAGCGCTCTCTGTTTTCGGTAAGACAATGCTCTCCGGTTCGGCGGCGAGGGCGGCGGGCAGGTCATCCTGCTCGAAGCCGGAGCCAATGCTATTGATGCGGATGCAGCGTTCCGCCCCGCCAAAGTCGATTTCTTTCATCGCCTGGGCAATGACGGCGCGGGCTTGGGCTTTGTTCGCCAGGGCAGTGCCGTCTTCCATGTCCATGCAAATCGAATCGACTCCCAGAGTGGCGGCTTTTTCTATTTTGCGGCGGTCTGTGCCGGGCATGTAAAGCAGGGCGCGTCTTGGTCGCATACGGTCTCCTATTCTGGCTGGCGTTTGAGGAAGAGGACGGTGCGCTCAAATTCGACTAGCACGGTTCCGTCTGGCTTCTTGCCCCAATGCTTAAGGCGGACAATGCCCGCTTCGGGGCGGGTACGGGAGGGGCGCATTTCCAGCACCTCGGTTTCGGCATAAACGGTGTCGCCGTGAAAGGCAGGGTTGGGGTGTGTCACCTTGTCGTAGCCCAGGTTGGCGAGGATGGTTCCATCGGTCAGGTCGGCTACGGTGAGACCGGTGACAAGCCCCAAGGTGAAGATGCCGTTGACAATCCGCTGTCCGTAGGGGGTTTGGGCGGCATAGTCCGCGTTGGTGTGGAGGGGCTGTGGGTTCATGGTGAGCATGGAGAAGAGGGTGTTGTCCATTTCGGTGAGAGTGCGCCCGCTGCCATGTCGAATGCGCTGCCCAACCTGCAAGTCTTCGTAATATTTGCCGGTCATTCTGTCTCCTGCGGGGTAAGTTGAAAAAGGGTCTCCTGCCTTTCGATGGTTTGCCCGGTCTGAACAAATACCTGGGCAACGGTGGCGGCAAAAGGAGCCAGGATTTTAATTTCCATCTTCATCGCTTCCAGCATGGCAAGAGTTTGACCCGCCTGCACCCATTGACCCGCCTGCACAAGCACCGCCCGCACCTGCCCCGGCATGGGGGCAATTAACGCGCCCGCCTGCGGACTTTCGGCGGCGCGGCGGCTGGTTTTGGTCTGCTTTTGAAGCCGATATGTTTTGCCATCCAGAGTGACCCAACGGGTATTTGCCTGGCTGGAAACATAAGCGCTGACAACTTTGCCCTGCCATACCAGGCGAACTCGCGCTCCCTGCACGGAAATTATCTGAAGAGGGGGATTGAGGGTGTCCATAAGAGCTGAGTATAACGCGATTTTCATCATCCCCTGCCCCTGTACAGCGATACTCGGTATGGACTCGATTCATCCGCAGATTTCGCAGATGGCGCGGATTCAAAACAAACCCCTGACTGAGAAGTTACTTTCTCTTCACAAAAACGGGCGCAGCGGGTATGATAACCGTCCTTGCGGGAGTCGCCAAGCGGTAAGGCATCAGCCTTCCAAGCTGATATTCGCGGGTTCGAATCCCGTCTCCCGCTCCTCCACCCAAAAAGCCCTGCCTTATGCCGGGCTTTTTTGCTTAAGACCATGACACAAGAAACCCTCCTCCAACACCTGCAACAAGCCGGGCAAACCGGTCAGCAAACCGCCGACTACCTGCGTCAGCGCGGCATTCCCATTCGTTTTGCGCGGGGTGTTGCCGCCGCCGGAGCCTGGTGGACTCCCTGGCGCGCCATTTACATCAACCGGCGTTATTTTGACCCGCAAACAGCCCCCACCCCTCGCCTGCTTTGCCTATTGGCGCACGAGGTGAAACACCTTCAGCAAGGGATGCTCACCGCCCTCTCGGTGTACGGTGAGTTGGAAGCCTGGCAGGTCGATTTTCGGCTTTGCCAGGAATTGAACGGGAACAAGCCTCCGCACCCGGCAATTGCCGAGCTGTTGAGCCTGCCTCTGCAAATGGAAAGGCGGACGCTGGAACGCGCCCGCCATTTAATGCAAGCCTACGCCACCCAAGCCTATCGCGCCGACCTGCTGCCGCTCTTCCCCCTGCCGCAAGAGATTGCCTACTGGCTGAGAAGACGCTAAAGCAAAGCCGAAACCAAAGCCAGCAGCGCCCCGCCCGCAACGACAGAAGCCAGCTGCCCGGCGGTGTTTGCGCCCATGGCGTGCATGAGAATATAGTTATCGGGGTCATCTTTTAACGCCTGCTGCGCCGCCAAACGCCCCGCCATGGGGAAGGCGCTGATGCCGCAAGCGCCAATCAGCGGGTTCACTTTGCCGCCAGTGAGAAACGCCATCAGTTTGCCAAATAAAAGCCCCGCTACCGTATCCAACCCAAAAGCCAGAAGCCCCAGCCCCATCACCAATAAAGTCCGCACCTGAAAGCCGCTCGCGGGGTCGTAGATGAACTTTTCGGCGGTCATGGTCGCGCCGATGGTTAAGCCCAGGAACAAGGTTGCCATGTTAATAATTTCATTCTGCGCCGATTTGCTCAGGCGCTCCACCACGCCGGATTCTTTCAGCAGGTTGCCCAGCATCAGAGCGGCGATGAGGGGCGCAGCGGCGGGGGCGACCAGGCTAATGGCAACCGTCACCAGCACGGGGAAGGCAATGACCGCAGGTTGCGAAACCGGGCGGGGGGCATACTCCATCCGAATTTGGCGCTCGCGCCGGGTTGTTAGCAGGCGCATGAGGGGCGGTTGAATAATGGGGATGAGACTCATGTACGAGTAAGCGGCAACCGCAATCGGTCCCAGCAGGTCGGGTGCGAGTTTGGATGTGACGAAGATGGCGGTAGGACCGTCAATCGCGCCGATGGTTCCAATCGAAGCCGCCTCGTTAAGCGGGAAACCCATCAGCCGGGCGAGAATCAGTATCCCAAAAATGCCAAACTGCCCCGCCGCGCCCAAAAGCGCCATGTGCGGCTGCGCCAGCAGGGGGCGAAAATCAATCATCGCGCCCACGCCGATGAAAATGAGCAAGGGGAATAACTCCGTCTCGATGCCTGCCTGGTACAAAACCCGCAAAAAACTGTGCTCGGCATACACCGACATGCCCAAATTTGCCAAAATGCAGCCAAAACCAATTGGCAAAAGCAAAACCGGCTCGTATTCCTTTGCCACCGCTAGGTAAATGAGCAAAGCCCCCACCAAAAGCATGAGCGCGTTTGCCCAGCCAAACTGCAAACCGCCGAACAAAGCCGTCAAAAAGTCGGCGTTCATGCTTCAAACTCCACCAGGGTTTGCTTATGCGCCACCGATTGCCCGGCTTGCACCAGAACCGCCCCAATTTTGCCCGCCCGCACCGAGCGAATGCTGTTTTTCATCTTCATTGCTTCAATCACCAGCAGGGTTGCGCCCGCTTCCACCACGTCCCCGGTGCGGACGAAGACTTCCGTTACTGTGCCGGGCAGGGGGGAGAGCAACCCATTACTGGAAGAATCCGCCCGCGCCGGGGGCGGATTTTCCGCTCCCCCGCGTTTCTGCGCCGCGAGAGGGACTTTCACCGGCGAGGGCAGGCTTCCGGCATCCGGGAAGACCTCGAACACCTCGCCATCCACCTTTGCCCGCACCGGGCGGGCGTTTAAGTCTTCAATTTCCACCGTATAGGTTTTATCTTCAATTTTTACGTTGTATTGCATAAGTTCTCCTGCAAGGAAGGTCGGTACGGGACGATTAGTGAATGCGTTTGTGATTCATGCGCTGCGACATTTGCCCGGTGCGTAAGCCCAGCTGCCAGGCGCTCACCAGCGCCGCCGGGGGCGACTTGAGCGGATGCGCCCCACCCTGCCGCGCCAATGCCACCGCCACTGCCGCCGCAGCCGCCCTGGCGCGGCGCTCCGCCTCCACCACCGGCGACCCGGCTGGGGCAGAGGGCGCAGCCTGCGGGGGCGGGGCAGTGAAACGGTTTAGCGCCGCCATGGCAAACCACAGCAATAGCAACGCCACAAAAGTTACAGCCATCCCAACCAGCGAAACCCAAAGAACATCGGTCATAAAAAACTCCCAATCTTGTTCGTGCAGCAAACGGTTAAACCGGGATATTGCCATGCTTGCGGGGCGGGGCGGGCGCAAATTTATCTCGCAATGCCGAAAGCGCGGCGATAATTTTGGGGCGGGTTTCCTTCGGCTCGATGATGTCGTCCACGTAGCCGGTGGAAGCCGCAAAATAGGGGTTATTAAAGCGGGCGCGGTATTCTTCCGCCAGGCGCAGACGCTCCGCAGCCGGGTTGGCGGCGGCTTCAATCTCGCGCCGGTAAAGGATATTCACCGCCCCCTCAGCGCCCAGGACGGCAATTTCAGCGCTGGGCCAGGCATAGGTCACATCCGTTCCTAAATATTTGCTAGACATCACCACATAGGCTCCGCCGTAGGCTTTGCGGGTTATCACCGTCACCTTCGGTACAGTCGCTTCGGAATAGGCGTACAACAACTTGGCGCCATGCCGAATAATGCCGCCATGCTCCTGCGCCACCCCTGGCAAAAAGCCGGGAGAATCTACAAAAGTGACCAGGGGAATGTTGAAGCAGTCGCACATCCGCACGAAGCGGGTCATCTTATCGCTTGCGTCAATGTCAATTACCCCCGCCATCACCGCCGGTTCCTGTGCCACAATCCCCACGCTGTGCCCGCCGATACGCGCCAAACCCACCACCGCGTTCCGCGCCCAGCCAGGCTGAATTTCTAAAAACGAACCGGCATCCACCACCGATTCAATCACCTCATGCATCACATACGGCTCACGCGGGTCCAACGGCACAAGATGATTAAGCGCCTCGTCCATCCGTGCCGGGTCATCCTGCGGGGGGAAGTAGGGCGGGTTTTCCACATTGTTGGATGGCAGGTAAGAGAGAAAATGGCGGGCAGTTTGCAGCGCCTCCACCTCCGAGGCGGCTGCCAGGTGCGCCACCCCGCTGACGCACATGTGAATCTCGGAGCCGCCCAGCGATTCGGAATCGACCACCTCGCCGGTGACGGCTTTTATCACCTCCGGTCCCGTCAGGAACATGAAGGATTGCTTCTCCACCATAATCACCAGGTCTTGCAGGGCAGGGGAATAGGCTGCGCCGCCCGCGCAAGGACCAAGCATGACCGAAATTTGCGGCACAACCCCGGAATATTGGGCATTGCGGCGGAAAATTTCGGCGTACCCGCCCAGGGCTTTTACCCCCTCCTGAATCCGCGCCCCGCCGGAATCGAGCAGGGCGATGCAGGGTGCGCCATTACGCATGGCTAAATCCATCACCCGGCAGATTTTGTGGCTCTGCATCTCGGAGAGCGCCCCGCCAAAGATGGTGAAATCTTGAGCATAAACGTACACAACCCGCCCGTCAATCGTCCCGTAGCCGGTAACGACTCCATCTCCCAGGTATTGCTCGTGCGTGGTTTCGCTCAATTCGCTGGTGATGAAAGGCTCCAGCTCGTTAAAAGTTCCGAGGTCTAGCAGGGTTTCCACCCGCTCGCGGGCGGTGAGCTTTCCTTTGGCGTGCTGTTTGGCAATCTTATCTGCGCCGCCGCCCGCCAGGGCTTTGGCACGCATCTGACGTAGTTGCAAAATGCGGGGGTCTTCTGGCATAACATCTCCTTGTAATTGTGAAGTAAATCACAATCAGAGTATAAGACCATCCTCGCCACAAAAACAGTGACAGGAATCCGCAGATTTGGGGATGAATATCGCTTGTTGGGGGTTTCCCTCACCCCAACCCCTCCCCCGGCGGGGGAGGGGCTATTTGTTGCCCAGGGAGGGGGAGGGGTTTTGCCCCGGCAAGAGAGTCCCCTTCCCCACCGGGGGAGAGGCTATTTGTTGCCCCGGCAAGAGAGTCCCCTCCCCCGGTGGGGGAGGGCGGAGGGTGAGGGAGAGCAGGGCGGAGTAGATATTGGGGAATTAGAACCCGAGCAAAAATTTGGCGATGATTCGGTTGGTTTGCTCTGGGGCTTCGATGTGGGGACGATGCCCGATGTGGGGGAAACTGACCGGGGTTATCTCTGGCAGGGGTGCGAGAATGCCGGGGAGCATGGAGAAATCTTGCAGGGGGTCAGATTCGCCCCAGAGGATGAGGCTGCGGGTGGGCAGGCGGGGCAGCTCCGGGGTGAGGTCTGCGATGGTAAAGGGAACCGGGCTAAGGCGGGGAGGGTTGCGGCGGAGGCGCTGTGCAAGAGACGGGGAAATACCGGGGTGCAGGGCGAGGGTCAGTTCTTCCAACCAGGCAGGGGCATATTTCTGCGCCAGGGGCAACAGGGCGGGGTAACGGTGCAAAAGGCGGCGCGGAAAGTTGATTTGTTCGGCAAAGAGGAGGGGGTTGAGCAGGATGAGCCGAAAAACTTTGTAGGGATGCCCCAAAGCGTAGCGCAAGCAAAGGTATGCCCCAAAACCATGCCCGATGAGGATGGGGGCGCGCCCCAGCGCGAGAGAATCTAACCATTGACGGAAGGCGGTGACGTACATTTGAGCGTATTCCTGGCGAGGGTTGGCAAAGGCGGGGGTTTCGCCGTGCCCTGGCAGGTCGCAGGCGTAAATGTGATGCCCGGTGGTGACAAGGGTGGGGATGAGTTCTTCCCAATCCCGCAGGGAGGCACCCAGGTCGTGTACGAGCAGGGCGGAATGCCCTGTTTCGCCTTGTTCCATATAGTGGGTCTGGAAGGGGTCGCTCATGGGTGGGGATTATAGACAAAAAAAGCCCCTTGCAGGGTTGCAAGAGGCTTTTAATGGGCGAGGGCGGGTTAGTCTCTGGAGCGCCCGCCGACCAAGCCAACATAGTAAAGCAGTTGCATGACGGCGGTGACGAGGGCGGCGACGTAGGTGAGGGCGGCGGCGTTGAGGACGGCGTTGACTCCGTTTTGCTCTTCTTCGGTGCGGATGATGCCGGAATCTGCCAACATGCGTTTGGCGCGAGCGGAGGCATCAAATTCTACCGGCAGGGTGGCGAGGGCGAAGACCGCGCCAGCAGAAAAGGCGATAACCCCAAGCCAGGCGATGCCGGTTGCGCCAATGAACAAGCCAACCATGATGAGTATCCATCCCAGGTTGGAGCCGATATTCACCGCCGGTACCAGGGCGGAGCGCAGGCGCAGGGGGAAGTATTCTTCTGCGTCTTGCATGGCGTGACCCAGCTCGTGGGCGGCGATGGCGAGGGAGGCAACCGAGGGCTGGTTGGCTACCCCGGCAGAGAGGCGCAGGGTTTTGCTTTGGGGGTCGTAGTGGTCGGTCATTTCCCCGGCAATGCCTTGCAGGTTTACGCCATATAAGCCGGAGGAGGAGATGAGGCGTTGGGCGGCTTGAGCGCCCGTCAGCCCGCTGGAGGCGCGTACCCGGCTCCATTTGGTGTAGGAAGAACGAACATACCAGGAGGTTGCCGCCATGAGCAAAAAGGCGGGAACCATGTAGATGAGGTAGTTGATGTCGAAAAACATTTTTCTCTCCGTGAGTGGACAAGAAGGTTAGGGGTTGAGGAGTTCCAGGGCTTTATCCAGCTGCGGGTCGCGCTTGGCTTCCATGTCTTCTTCGGTCATTTCGACTACATAATCCGGGGTGAGCCCCAGCTCGTGAATGGTGCGCTCGTTGGGGGTAAGCCATTTAGCAATGGTGACTCGCACCGCGCCCTGATTGTCGGATAGAGGCGTCCAGATTTGGACGGAGCCTTTGCCATAGGTGGTGACTCCGACCAGCTGCCCGCGTCCGTAGTCCTGAATGGCGCCGGAAACGATTTCGGAGGCGGAGGCGGTGGCTTCGTTGACGAGGACGACCAGGGGAATATCCAGAGCCATCCCACCGCGCTGGGCAGGGTACACGTCTTCTTTGCCATCACCGTAGCGCTCGATGAGAATGGTTCCCTCGCCGATGAATTGGGAGGCAACTTCCACCGAGGTTTGCAGGTAGCCGCCTACGTTGTTACGCAGGTCTAGCACCATGCCGACCGGATTCTGCGCCATTAACTCAGTGAGGGCAGTTTTGAGTTCCTCGGTGGTACTTTCGCCGAAGGTGTTAATTTTGATGTAGGCGACCTGCCCCTTCATTTCCCATTCCACGCTGGCAACGGTGATGTGGGCGCGGATGATGGAGACATCGAAGGGGGCTTCTTCGCCTTCGCGTTGCAGGGTGAGGATGATTTCCTGCCCGGCTGGTCCCAGCACACGGCGGCGCACCAGTTCCGGGTTGATGCCGGTTACATCTTCTCCGTCCACCGCGAGGATGACATCCCCGGCGCGGACTCCGGCTTTTTCGGCGGGGGAGCCAGGGATGGGGCTGATGACGGTGAGGTATTCGCCGGAGGTGTCTACATACGCGCCGATGCCTTCGTATTCGCCAGAGATGCTGGCATTAGCGTCTTCGTATTCCTGCGGGTCCATGTAGGAGGTGTGTTGGTCGCCGAGGGCGGCTAACATGCCTTCTATCGCGCCGCGCATCAGGGCGAGGTCATCTACGGGTTGGTCTACGTATTTTTCGTGGACTAAATCCCAGGCTTCCCAAAAAGGGGAGAAGAGGCTTTGCAGGTCGGAGGGGGTTGCCTCGGTTGCCGCCTGAGGAGTGGCGAGGAAGTAGGGGGCGGCGGGCAGGGGCAGCGCATCGGCGAGGGGGGTGTAGTGACCGGCGAGAAAGCCCCCGGCAAAAGCGAAGGTGGTAAAGACAAACAGCACAAAGGCAAAGGCGAGGTATTTCAGAAATTTATTCACAGGGAACCTCCAAAAGGTGGCAAAAGAATAGCCCGCGATGATTAAAAAAGGCTGAATTTGGAAGCGGGGCGGCGTAAATGTTTTGTAAGAGTTTTTAGGGCTTTTTTTCTTCTTGCAGGCTCTTCACCCTCTGGTTTAACTCGCTGAGGGTGTCTTCTTCCCGCTTGAGGCTTTGGGTAAAGCCTTGCAGGTGTTCGCCCACTCCCTTTTTTCCGTTGCGCGGAACCCATCCGCGTACCAGGGCAAACATGGCAAAGTTGGAGCCAACCAGGATGAGGATGAGAACGAGGGCGACAATCCAGACGTTATCGGTGTTCATGGGGTTCCTCCGTGCAAGAGAGCGGGTAACTGCTCCCAATCGGCGAGGGTGGCGTCTGCATCCGGGTGCGGAGCGGATTCGCCGTATAGGATGCTGAAGATGCCCAGGGCGCGGGCAGCGCGGGTGGTGCGAGGCAGGTCGTCTATCATCGCGCAGCGGCGCGGGTCGGGGTCGCCTGCCAGGCGCAGGGCGGCAGCGAATGCTTGGGGCATGGGTTTACAGTAAGGATGGATGGCATTTACGTCCACAATGCCTTCAAAATAGCCGGTTAATCCCAAAACTTTTAGCACCCGTTGGGCATGGTTCAAGTCCGCGTTGGTGAATATCCACTTGCGGGCAGGCAGGGCTTGTAAAACGGTGTTTAGGCGCGGGTTGGGAGTGAGAAAATCTGTCAGAGAGACATCATGCACATAGGCGAGGAAATCTTCGGTATCAAAGGAAGGTTCATTGGCTTGCAATCCGCGCAGGGCTGTGCCGTATTGCTCAAAATATTGGCGGCTAAGGGCTTGCGCCTCCCCGGCGGGGATGCCAAAACGGGTGTGGATGTAGTCGGTAATGCGCTGTTTCATCACCTTCCACAAACCGTTTTGGGCAGGGTAGAGGGTATCGTCCAGGTCGAAGAACAGGGTGGTGAACATGAGCCGAGATTATACCTTGCCGGAATCGGATTTATAATCGCGCCCATGCCTATACAAGTCCTTGCTCCCGAAGTTGCCTCTCAAATTGCCGCCGGAGAAGTGGTGGAACGCCCCGCTTCTGTGGTGAAAGAATTGCTGGAAAACGCCCTGGATGCCGGGGCAAGCGCCGTCACCGTCACCATCGCGGAGGCGGGTCGCCGGTTGATAGAAGTCTCCGACAATGGCAGCGGCATTGCGCCGGAAGAGCTGCCCCTGGCAGTGGAGCGGCACGCCACCAGCAAACTGCGCTCCGCCGCAGACTTGTTCCAGATTGCCACCCTCGGCTTTCGGGGCGAGGCACTGGCATCGATTGGCTCGGTTTCGCGTCTCAGCCTGGTCAGCCGCACCGCTGCCCGCCCCGCCGGGGCAAAAATGCAGGTGGAAGGCGGCATCGCCTCGTCTCCCGAAGCAGTCGGCGCGCCGGTTGGCACCACCATTCGGGTGCAGGATTTATTCTACAACGTCCCCGCCCGCCTGAAATTTTTGAAGCAAGACGTTACCGAGCGCCGCGCCATTGATACCATCCTCAGCCGCTACGCTCTTGCCTACCCGCAAGTACGCTTCCGGCTGATAGACGGCGCGACCAACACCCTGCACACCAGCGGGGATGGCGACCGCCGCGCCATCCTCGCCACCCTCTACGGGGTGGAAACCTCCCGCCAAATGTTGGAGGTACAGGCTCAGGAGGAGAATCTCCGCCTGAGCGGGTACATCTCCCCGGTTGCCCTTACCCGCTCCAACCGGCGCGACATCACCTTCTTCATCAACGGGCGTTGGGTTTCAGACACCCCCCTCACCCAGGCGCTGATTCAAGCCTATCACACCCTGCTGATGGTGGGACGCTTCCCCCTGGCAGCCCTGTTTCTGGAAATCGCGCCAGAGGAGGTGGATGTCAACGTTCACCCCGCCAAAGCCGAGGTGCGCTTTCGCAACCAGGAAAAGGTCTTTGGGTTTGTGCAACGCGCCGCCCGCCGGGCGCTTTTGGCGTATTCCCCCGCCCCCTCTTTGCCCGCGCCCCAGCAGCTTTGGGGCGCAACCC
>DYNS01000270.1 GCA_020720965.1 Anaerolinea sp.
GAATTGGTAGCGGTATCGTATATCCGAATTTCGCCGTAGTCGCTGGCTGAACTGGTGGAGAGTACCGCCAACCGCTTCCCATCTGCGCTGTAGGCAGACCGGGCGACTCGCAGCCCCGCGGAGACGGTGAAAACCTGTTTTTCGCCGCGCGGAACCATTTCCCAGATCTTAAAGGAGCCGTCTGCGGCGGTTGCGGCAAACAGGCGGTCATCGGGGCTGAGGCTACCAAAAAAAATAGGGTATTCGCCGCTAGGGAACGCTTCCAACTTTTGCCAGTTTGCCACATCCCAGGTTTCAATTTGCTGGATAACGCCGCTGATTACTGCCCGGGTTCCGTCTGATGTGATGGATGTATAGACCGAACCGCCGCCCAGGCTGAACTCTTTCCGTAAGGTTTCCTGGGCTTCGCCCGAAGATAAATCCCAGAAGGAAACCTCCCCGCAGGCGCTGGATACCACCAACTGGTTTGCGTCTTTCCCGAAACCCATCGTGTAGCCGCAGTCTGCCGGACCAGCAGAGAAGGAGAGTTGTTGTTCGCCTGTATTCCCATCCAAAACCTGGACGATGCCGCCCCTGGAGATGGCTGCCAGCCGGGAGCCATCTCGGCTGAAATCAGCCCAATCTATTGGGTCAGCGGAACTCGGAGTTTGGAAGAGGCTTTTCCCGGTGGCAGTATCCCAAACGCTCACGGTCGTCAGGTCGGTCGTTAACAGGCGGGTTGTCTCCAGGTTGAATAGGGCGTTCATCAATCCCTCTACCGGTATGGACAGGGCAGAGAGAAATTCACCGGTCTCGGCGTCCCAGCGTTCGAGCTGCCCGTTATAGCTGTAAGTGATTAGTTGTGACTTGTCTGGGGTATAGCGAATGAGCCCCCACGCATCGGAGGTCTCAAGACTGAACAGGATTTCCCCGCTGTAAGCATCGCGCACCTGGGGCTGGCTCTCCGCCAGGTACAGGGCAATGTGTTGAGAATCCGGGCTAAAGTCCCAATTTTGTACGCTTTCCTCCGCCGGGATGATTTGAATAAGGTGCGAGGCCGCCATACTGCGGCGCAAGGCGTTCTCGGCTTCGCTGGAATAATAGCTGGAAAGACCTTCCAGCGCCAGTAACAGGCTTCGTTCCGGTTCTCTATCCAGGTTGTTGATGGCGGCGGCGGCGAGTTCGCGCGAGATGGACAGGTTTCTCTCCCTGTCGGCCTGGTCGCGCTCTTGAATGGCAAGCGCTTCGGCGGCTTGGGCTGTGCTGGCAATGGCTTCGTTCTGTTCCGCCAGCCTGGAATTGCGTACCCCGGCTCCCAGGGCTATGGAGCCAGCAATTACCGCCATGATCAGAGCAATTGCCAGGAAAATGGCGCTCTTCTTTAATCGTTTTGCCGATTGGGCTTGCAGTTCAGCGCGGCTGGCTTCGGTCTCTGCCAGTTTGCGGGCAGATTCCAATTCTCTTTGTTGGCGGAGGGTTTCTTCCGCCGCGTGACGGTTGCGCGCGGTGCGGCTTTCTTCGAGAAAGTCAAATTCCTGCGCAGTCAGGGCGACATCGGCGTTTTCCGTCCATCCATCATACTGCGCCAGCCGGGCGCCGGTCAGCAGGAAACTGTCATCGCGCCTGGCGGCAATCCAGTCGGCGGCGGCGTTTGAAAGTTGTCTTTGCAGCCGAATCAGGGCGCGATTCTCCTCCAGCCACTCGCGCAGGCGCGCCCACTCGCGGATGATGGCTTCGTGCGCCACTTCGACGGTCGGGTTGCGGGTCAGTGGGTCGCGGTTGAAGGAAAGCAAACGCGCTTTTCCAAAGACATCCATGACCTTATTCATTGCGACTTGCTGGCTGCCCTGCAACGCTTCGATTTCTTCCCGCAGCGCGCGGCGGCGCGTATCTTCGGTGCCCTCTCCCAGGGTGACTAGGCGCAGGAACAACTGACGGGTGGCAAACTGTTCCGCCTCGTTCAGCCCTGTGTAGAGCACTTCGGCGCTGCGCCCCAAGGCGCCCAACGCGCCGCCGATTTCCTGGTAGGCGGAATTGGTCAGGGTTCGCCCTTGTCGTTTTTCAAAGAGTTCCGAAAGGGCGTATTGCAACAGGGGCAGAGCGCCCGGCTGATTGCCGACATCGTGAACAATGGTTGAGACCAACCCTTGCTCCAACTTGAGTCCCGCTTTTTGGACGGGGTTGACGACCGCTCTTTCCAGTTCGTCGGGGGTGAGGGGTAGCACAAACTCGAAGCGCTGATTGACCAGTTCGCCAAAATCTACATAGCGCAGGGGCCTGTCGGTGAAATCGGCGCGCAGGGTGATAATCACTCGCAGGCGGCTGTGCTCATCCAAAACGGCGGTGGCAAGGCTTTCGAGCAGCAAAGCGCGCTCGGCTTCATCTTCCACCAGGGTAAAAATTTCCTCGAACTGGTCAATTACCAGTACGAGTTCCACCTCCGGGTCTGCCGGTAAAATGCGCCGGACGGCGCGAAGCAGCCCGCGGTTGCCGTCTTTTAGTTGTGAAAGGAGGTGTTCGGGCGGGTTGACGGCGATGCGTAAAAGGCAGGCTTCCAATTCTTCAAAGGGATGTCTGCCGGGCAGCATATCTACAAAAAACCAGTTTTCCGAGCCGGGCAATCCGCCGCGCCTGAGGGCGGGGAGCAAACCGGCGCGAACAACCGACGATTTACCGCTGCCGCTGGGTCCAATTACAGCCAGGAAACCTTTTAATTCGCCGCTTTCGCCCAGGCGAGACAGTAGTTGTTGGACAAGCGCCTCGCGCCCAAAGAAGTTTTCGGCGTCTGCTTCGCTGAAGGCTTGCAAACCCTTGAAGGGGTTGCTTGGGGTGAAGCTGGTTTCCTCTTCGGGTTGGGAGACGGTGATTGGCGCAGTCTCCCAGGCGCTGCCGATTGCCTGCCGAAATTCCTTAAAAAATTCCAGAATATCCTGGTAACGCTCTTCGGGTTTTTTGGCGGTGGCGCAGGCAATGACCATATCCAATTGCCAGGGCAGCCCTGGGCGCTTTGCCGCAAGCGGAGGGGTGGGGGCGTTCATGTGCTGCTGAATCAGGTCTATGGGGGTTGGGCCGGGAAAGGGCAGAGAGCCGGAGAGCATTTCATAAAGCAGGATTCCCAAAGCGTAGATGTCGCTTTGGGGGCTGACGGTGGGGGAATAGAACTGTTCCGGCGCCATGTATTGGGGCGTGCCAAGCAGTTGGTCTGCCTGGGTTTGATTTTCCGGGTTGGGGTCGCTGTTGTTTTTGGCAATGCCAAAGTCGGCAAGGTAGGCGTTGTTGTCTTCATCTAGAAGGATATTTGCCGGTTTAATGTCGCGGTGAATAACCCCAATGCGGTGAGCGGCATGGAGCGCGGAACAGGTCTGCTCAAAGACCCTTGCGGCGGTTTCCAGCGGCATGGGTCCTTGTGTGAGGGTGTGTTGCAGGTTTCCGCCGCGCAGTAGACGCATAATGAGATAAGCGACCCCCGGTTCGCGCCAGTAGTCATAAAGTGGCACAATGTGCGGGTGTTCGAGGCGGGCGATGAGTTGGGCTTCGGCTTCAAAACGGCGAACAAATTCGGGGTGGTTGGCGTAAGCGGGTAGGATGATTTTAACGGCAACTTCGCGCTCTACATTGGGTTGGACGGCGCGATAGACCGAACCCATGCCGCCTTTGCCAATTCGCTCGGCGAGGGCGTAACCGTGAATGGAACGCCCGCTCAGGTCGTCACTGCCAATTTCTTCCATGGATGGTGGCGGGGTGAGCCGGACTGGTTCGTTGGCATCCAACTGAATGGCGCGGGCGCGGCGCACAAATTCGGCGCGTTCGCCAAGTGGAATCGAAAGTACCATTGCCAGACGTTCTGCAATTTGGACAGAAGGGCGCAGGTTATCGCTTTCGATTTTTCGCAGGGTGATGGCGGCGCAGCCTACCCGCCTTGCCAATTCTTCCTGAGTCAGGTCTAATTCCCGCCTGCGCTGGCGGACAAAACTACCGAATGAGATTTCTTTTGCCATACAGCCTCCATTTGTTGTCAGCATGAGTATAGCCTTAAGCGGGGGGCTGCTTCAAGTTTTCTGGGTTTTTGTATCGTTTTTTATATCAGTTATCTCTCTTCAGCCGCCATCAAATTCGGATGACAACCAGTAACTGCCCAGGCTTTTTGGTTTTTTGCCTGTTTCGACGGGCTGAAGCCCTGCCTAACGTAACGGTTGTGCAATCAGAAACGACTCGATAAAAAACGGCATAAAAGGTCAAAAAATGTTGGGCGGTTTTTTCGGGGGGAAGGGTATGTTTTTTAGGCGTTATGCTATACTGAATATT
>DYNS01000271.1 GCA_020720965.1 Anaerolinea sp.
CAATATCAATCCCCCGACAGAGAGTATCCAAGCCCCAGGCAGGGGCAGCCGCCGAGGGTTTGGGGAAGATGCCAGTCAGAGAATCGGCGCGGACGCAGAGGACGGGCCACAAGCCGGTGAGCGGGTTGCGGCGCAGGCTTTGGTAAATGCTCAGGGCGGCATCCGTCTCGCCAAAAACCGCCACCGGAACGCCCCATAGCCCAAAGCGCAGCCCCAACCGCCGAAACACTTTGCGCGAGAGCGGCGCCGAAAACAAAATGAAGACCCAGGTAAGCCCCAACACGGCGCGAGACCAAACCGTGATGTTGCGAAAGTAAAAACTAAGCCCCATTAACGCCAGCGCCGCCAGGGTTGTGCCTGTGGAAAGGCGGCGCAGTTCCTCCACCGGACCAACCCCAATGCCGGGGTATAAGCCCAACATGGCATACACCCCAAAAAAAATGGCAATGACCGGCAAAAGGATGGATTGGTAAAAAGAATAAGAAATGTCGCTGCGAACCTGAGTCCAGAGCAGCAAAGCCGCCCCCAAGCCCAACAAGACGCTCAACATATCGCTCAGCAGCATCAGCCCCGCCATCAGGCGGCGGCGGAAGCGCCAAACCGGCAAAAGGGCGGAAGCCTGAAAGTAAGATTCGTCCTGCTGAAGGATAACCGGCTTCATTTCACCCTACCCGGAGGCTGCTTTGCCCTTGCCCAAAATTTTCCCAAGCCTCGGCAACGATGTGGCGCAATTCCTGCTGAAAGCGCCGGTTGGAGAATCGTTCTGCGTTCTCGCGGCAAACCTGGGGAGAAAACGCCGTCTGATGGGCTTCAAACTGCAAAATGGCGGCGCGGAGCGAGAAAACCGTCTGCTCCGGGAAGAGGATGCCCGTTGCGGGCGCATCCCCTCCCAGCGGGCGGATGGTATCCAATGCGCCGCCCTGCCCCAGGGCAATGACGGGGGTTCCGCAAGCCTGGGCTTCCAGCGGCATAATGCCAAAATCTTCTTTGGCGGCAAAAACAAAGGCGCGGGCGCGGCGCATCAGGTCACGCAGGGCAGGCAGAGGTTGGTAACCCAGGAGGGTGATGTTGGGGGTTGCCAGGGCGCGGAGGCGTTCCATCTCGCTGCCTTCTCCCACAACCAGCAATTTCTTCTCCGGCAGGGCGGTAAAAGCCTCCACGATGAGTTCCATCCGTTTATACGGAACCAGGCGCGAGGCGGCGAGGTAGAAATCTTGCTTGGGGTTGGCAAAATCCGGGGTAAAGGTTTCGGTATCCACCGGGGGGTAAAAGACCCTCGCCTCGCGCCGATAAATTTTTTGTACCCGGCGGCGAATGAAGCCGGAGTTGGCGAGCAGCAGGTCGGGGCGGGAGGCGGCAGCAACATCCCACAGGCGGATGTAGTGCAGAAGCAGGCGGGCGACAAAGGATTTTAGCCCACCAAAGCCGCTCTTTTGCAGGTAGTCGTTTTGCATATCCCAGGCATAGCGCATGGGGGTGTGAATGTAGCCGATGTGGAGTTGGTCCGGCGAGGTGATGACCCCCTTGGAGACGGCGTGCGAGTTGGAGATGACAATGTCGTAACCGCTTAAGTCCAATTGCTCCACTGCCAGGGGCATGAGGGGCAAAAAGTTGCGGTAGTTTTGTGGGCTAATGAAGGGCGATTTTTGCAAAAAGGAGGTGCCAATTTTGCGGTTGCTTAAAAAGCCGCGCTCTTTGGGCGGGATGAAGTCGAACAGGGCGAACAGGTCGGCATCTGGAAAGACTTGTAAAATCTGTTCGATGACCCGCTCGGAACCGGCGTAGGTGACAAACCATTCGTGAACCAGGGCAATTTTGGGAGCCATAGGGATTGCCCGATTCTACCATAGCGAGGCAGGCGGCTTTTGGGGCTAGGGGGTGACGATTCTATCTCTTCCCTGTTGTTTGGCTTCGTAAAGGGCATCATCCGCCAGGCTGAGGAGGTGGTCTACGTTGTTGCTGTGGCGGGGGTAGGCGGCGACTCCAATGGAGAGCGTGACTTGTATCACCTCGTCTTCGTACTGCACTTGCAGGCTGCGGACTGTATCCAAAATTTGGGAGGCGCGTTGCACTCCTTCTTCCATTCCCATGCCGGGCAAAATGAGCAAAAATTCCTCGCCGCCGTAGCGGAAGGCGTAATCTTCTTTGCGGATTTGGCTTTGCAGGCAGGCGCTTAACTGGCGCAGAACCTGGTCTCCGGCTTGGTGTCCGTAGGTGTCGTTGACTCGCTTAAAGTGGTCAATATCCGCAATTGCCAGGCAGATGGGGTGCTGATAGCGGGTGGCGCGGCTCAGTTCGATTCGCATAATCTCTTCCAGGTAGCGGCGGTTATACAGGCTGGTGAGCGAATCGGTAATGGCTTGTTCGCGCAGTTGAATTTGCAGGCGGGTAATTTCGTCTAGTTTGGTTTGCAGAACCTGGTTGGTTTGCAAAATTTGCTCTTCCATGCGCTGACGCTGCATAATTTCCTTACGCAGTTCGCTGGTGCGTTGGGCGACCACAATTTCCAATTTTCGGTTGGTCTGGTTCACCTGGTACATGCGCCAGCGCAAACCGCCCGCCACCACGCCGCCAAAGGCAAAAAGGGCAAGCAGCCGAAACCAGAGCGTTCCCCACCAGGGCGGCTGAATATAAATTTGCAGGCGGGCAGGCTCCTCGTTCCACACCCCGTCATTGTTGCTGTCGCGTACCCAAAAGGTATAGTCGCCGGGGGGCAGGTTGGTGTAGGTTGCCTGGCGCAGGCTGCGAGGCGGACTCCATTCCGTATCGAAGCCGACCAGCATGTACTGGTACTGGTTGCGGGCGGAAATCTGATGCCCCAGAGCGGCAAAGTGGAGGGTGATAACGCTTTGGGTGTGAGCAAGGCTGAGGCGGGGGGTATATTGCAACGGGACGGGCAGAACGTCACTACCCACATCTACGGCGCGGTTAAAAAGTTCCAGGTGGGTAAAATGCACCTGCGGCGGAGTAGGGTTACGGTACATCGAATCGGGCGAGAAACAGGTTAGCCCGTTGGGTCCGCCAAAGAACAGTTCTCCATCGCTGGCGCGCCCGGAAGAGGCAATGGAAAACTGATTGCCCTGCAAACCATCGCGGACATCGTAATTTTGGATGACCCCCTGCTGCGGGGAGAAGTGACTCAGCCCCCGGGTGGTGCCGACCCAAAGAGCGCCTTCGGCTCCTGGCTGAATGCTGGTGATGGTGTTGGAGGGTAATCCCTGCTGAGTGGTGTAGGTTTGCCAGGTTTGGCTCTCCAGGTGCAGGGCGCTGATTCCCTCGCTGGTTGCCGCCCAAAGAATCCCGGCGGCTTCGTCCAGGTACAGGGCGTGGACGGTGTCGCTGGCGATGGTGTTGTTTGCGCCGGGTTGGTTTCGGTAGTGAACAAATTGACCCATTTGGGGGTTCAGTTTTTCTAAACCGCCGCGTGCGGTGGCAAGCCATACATCCCCGTTAGACTGTACGGCGATGTCGTAGACCGTGTTCTCGCTGAGGCTGTTGGGGTCGGCGGGGTCGTTGGCGTAAGTGATGATTTTCTTGCCGCTGTAGGTGTCGAACAAATCCAAACCAAAGCCGAGGGTGCCGAGCCATAAGCGCCCCCCGCCTGCCGGGCGAACAACGGTGATGTAATTGCTGGAGATGTCGTTTTCGTCATCGCCAGTGTAGCGGTAGGCTTTCCACTGCCGGGTGTGGAGGTCGTAACGGTTTAGCCCACCGCCGGAGGTGGCAACCCACACCCTGCCGTAAGGGTCGGCGTAGATGCTGTAAACCTTGTCGTTGGAGAGGCTGTTGGGATTTTGCGGGTCGTTGAAGAATGCCTGCATTTGCCCGGTTTGGCGGTTGAGAGCGTGCAAACCGCCGCCAAAAGTTCCCACCCACAAAGTATCTGGCGTGGCGAAGATGGAATAGACGCTGCTCTCGCGCAGACTGTTGGGGTCGCCGGGGATGTTGCGGAGGTTGTAGAAGCGTTGATAGGCAGGGGCAGCCAGGCTAACGCCGCCGTAACGGCTGGCAAACCACATCACCCCGGAGTTGTCTTGCAGGATGCGGTAAATGTCGTTGTTGTTGATGCTTTCCGGGTTGTTGGGGTTGTGTTGAAAGTGCGTAAAAGTTTGGGTGAGGGGGTCAAAGCGGTTTACGCCGCCGTTTTCTGTACCAATCCACAACATGCGCTGGCTGTCTTCCACAATGCTCCAGGTGCGGTTGTCGCTAAGGCTTTTGGAGTCTTCCGGGTTGTGCTGGTAGGAGGTAAAGGTTTGGGTTTCGGCATCCAGGCGGTTA
>DYNS01000592.1 GCA_020720965.1 Anaerolinea sp.
TAGAGAAACCACCGTGCCATCGCCCGGCTTGCTGATAATCTGGAAATCTGCGCCGATGCTTTCCGCCCTCTCGCGCATTCCCCGCAACCCGTAGCGCGAGTTGCCATCCACATCTTCCGGGGTGAATCCTTTTCCGTTATCGCAAATTTCAATCAACACCGAATCAGAGTCCAGCCGCCCTCGCAGCCATGCCTGGTTTGCCTGGGCATGTTTGCGGATGTTGCTGAGGGCTTCCTGCAAAATCCGAATCAACTGCGCCTGCACGTTGGGCGGGTACTGCACATCTTGCAAAGCAAACCCGGAAACATCCACCTTAATTTCGGAGGCTTGTTCGTAATCTGTCACAATTTGCAACACCCATTCGCGCAGGTGCGCGGAGGGGGTGCGGCGCAGGTTGTCAATTGCCTGCCTCGCGTCAATATAGGCATCCGAAAGGGTGCGGTAATGGGCTTGCAAGGTACGAGAAAGCCGCTCGGTTTCGGTGCGGGTAAGGTAATTCTGCATTTGGGCGGTCTGAATTTTGAGGAAGGCGAGGGTCTGCGCCAAGCCATCGTGAATTTCCCTCGCCAAGCGGGCGCGTTCATCCACCACCGCCTGGTATTCCACCTGCAAAATAAGGCGGGAGTTTTGTAAAAGCAGAGCCGCCTGCCCGGCGATTGTCTCCAACAGGTTTTGGTGTCGCTGCGCCAACCCCTGGGCGGAGGCAGAGCCGAGGACGAGCAACCCTTCCGGTCTTTGTTCCTGCCACAGCAGCGGGACGCTAAAGAGCATCTTCCACATTTCGCGTTTGCTGAGGGTCACATTTTCCAGCGAAAGGCTATGCCCAGTCGTCAGGACAGTCTGCCAGATGCCCTCCAAAAATGCCTGGTCTGGAATCTCTCCCCCTGCCTTGCCCAATCGCGCCGCCCTCGCCGCAATCACTCTGGCGGGATGCGCTCCGGCTTCCTGGGGCAAGCCATACGGCAGGTAAAACAGGGCAAAATCCACATCTAGGGCTTTTTGCAGGTTCTCCAGCAAACTGGCAAGCAGATTGGCAAGCCCGGCTTTGGGGCTTGCCGCCGCTTGCAGGTACAACAGGGCAGAAATCTCCTGGTCTCGTGCGCGCAGGTTTTGCAAGGCAAGCCCGGCAGCCCCGAAGGCTTCCTGCATAAAAGCGGAATCTTCTGGGCTGAGGGAAATGTTTTTTTGGGCAAAATAGAAATTTGCCACCCCCATTTGTTTTTG
>DYNS01000272.1 GCA_020720965.1 Anaerolinea sp.
GGCAGCGGCAGCGCCATCGTGCGGGGTGAGGATGATGACCTGCACGCCTTTGGCGATGAGGGCTTCCACGTTGGCTTTTTCTTTGGCAGAGTCACCCTGGCTGAAGAGGATTTCCACTTCGTAACCGGCAGAGGTGAGGGCATCGCGGAAGCGGGTTTCGTCCTGAATCCAGCGCGGTTCGTCTTTGGTGGGCAGTACAATGCCAACCGCCAGTTTGGCGGCGGGTTCTTCGGTTGCGGGGGCGGCGGGAGCGCCGCAGGCTGCCATCAGGGTGGCAGCGATGACCATAAAAGCCATCAAAATGTAGAGTGAAGTCTTCTTAAACATTACCGAGCCTCCTAAAAATTTTTGGGTGTTAGGTTGGGGTATTGCAAAACAAGCAAACGAGGGTAAAAAATATGTGCGCGAAAGCCTCCTTGGGGTTAGACAGTGCTACGTTATAATCATATTCCAGTTAATAACCTGTTAACAACCCTTAGCATCCCCTCTCTGACGGTGGGAAACCCCCAAATGGCATAGGGGATTTCCCCTTTTTTTGGAAGGCAGGCAAAACCATGCTTCTCACCAAAACTATCATCGCGGATGACCATGCCCTTGTGCGTGCCGGGCTGCGAGACGCGCTCGCCAACCTGCCGGAGATTGAAGTGTTGGCAGAAGTGGGCAACGGACCAGACCTGTTGCAAACCGCTTTTAACCTTTGCCCGGACCTGGTAGTGATGGACGTGAACATGCCTAACTTCGAGCCGGTGGATGCGGTTAAGAAAATCCGTCAGCGCCTGCCGGAAGTGAAGATTCTGGTCGTCAGCGCCTACGATGACCAGTCTTATGTGGTGGGTTTGCTGGCGGCGGGGGTGAATGGGTATCACCTGAAGGACCAACCCCTTTCCGATTTGCAAATGGCGGTACAGCGCATTTTGCAGGGCGGGCGCTGGATTTCCGACCCCCTCGTCAACCGCCTTGTCACCCATCAGGAGGCGGCTCAACACCCCCAAATGCTCAGCCGCCGTCAGCGCGAGCTGCTTTACCTTCTTAGCCAGGGATACAACAACCAGAAAATCGCTTTGGTGATGGATTTAAGCGTCAAAACGGTGGAAAATCACCTCACCGCCTTATACCGCGCCCTGGGTGTGGAAAGCCGCCTGGAAGCCAATACCTACGCTCTGCATCACCCGGAGCAGGTAGCCATCCCGGAAGAAGAGCGAAGGCACAACGAGCATAACAGCGAAACTTTTAGCGCCCTGGTGGTGGATGATAACCCCCGGTATCGCACGCAGTTGGCAAAACTCATCCGCAAGACGCACCCGCTTACTCAGGTGTACGATGCCGAAGACACCCCCGAAGCCGCAAAAATTGCTCAGCGGGTGCAACCCCGCCTGGCGTTGATTGATGTTGTGCTGGGAGACGAAGACGGAATCGAATGTGCTCGCCGTATTCGGGCGGTTTCCTCCCTTACCCGCATGGTGGTGATGAGCGCCTACCCGGATAGAGAGTTTCGGCGGCTGGCGTTAGGGGCGGGTGCAGTTGCCTTTTTGGATAAGAAAGACATAGACGCGGCGACCATGCGTCAGTTGGTGGAAGATGCTCTCGCCGCCTCGCTCAAGCCATCGTAGCCGGGTATGGGGAGGGGATTTCTATTAACATTCGCATCCCGCCCAAAACCGGGGATTCCACTTTCATCGTTCCGCCCAGTAAACTGACTCGTTCCCCAATCCCTATCAGCCCAAAATGTTTCTCGCCGGAGAGAGCTGCCAGGTCTATGGGGTTTTCCAGCCCCTTGCCATTATCTTCAATCTGCATCATCAGGCTGGCTGTGGCAGTTCGCGCCAGCGAAATTTTTACCTGGGTTGCCCGTGAGTGCTTGCGGACGTTGCTTAACCCTTCCTGCACAATCCGAAAGACCGAAAGTTCAATCGGTTCTGGCAAACGCCCCAGGTCTGGGTCCAGTTCCAACTGCACCGAGATGTTGGCTTGCTTCGCCCACTGATGAGTCAGCGAGCGAATGGCTGCCGAAAGCCCATGACTATCGATGGTGGGGGGGCGCAGGTCGCTGCATACCTGCCGCAGCGAGCTGACAACCTGCCGAATCCCGGAGCGAATTTCGGCAAGTTCCTTTTGTTGCAGCGTATCGGCGGCTTCGCTCTCCACATCTTCCAACTGATAGTTAAAACTCAACAAATCCTGAATCACCTGGTCGTGCAGTTCGCGTGCCAGGGCTTTACGCTCGGCTTCGCGCTCCGTCATCAAACGCCGATTCGCCTCCTGCAAAGCCAGGTTCAACCTATCCAGGGCTTCCAACTGGTCGCGCAGACGTTCTATCAACTGCCGGTTGAGAGAATCCTGGGCTTTTAGGCTTTGCTGTAAAGTCTGTTGAGCGCGGCGCAACTCCTCGGCTTGCTGCTGTGCGGCGTAATAATTCTCAAACGCCCAAATGACGGGCGTTACCTGTTCCTGACGGTTTGTGCCGACAATCAATTCCACAATCTCACGCGGGGTTGTCTCCGCCGTATTTTTTAGCGCAACCTGCCGCCCCTGGTACAGCACCAAAATGCGGGTCGTCACGGCGAAAATATGCTTCAAATCGTCACTGCTGATGATGACCGCCACATTCTGCGCCGAGGCTTGCTGAACATAATCCAACAACTTTTTTTGGCGCCGAAAATTCAAAGCCGCCAGAGAATCATCCAGCAACAAAAGCCGGTTGGGGCGCGAGAAAGCCCTCGCCACCGCCACAACCTGCCTCTGCTCGTTGGAAAGATTCAGCGGAGTTTGCCCCAAAATACTGGCAGGCATATCAAACTCTGCCAGCAGCCCTTTGGCTTTCTCCACCATCTGCCCCACATGCGGAAACCACTCCAAACCCTGCCAATGACAAATCTCCCGCCCCAAAAAAATGTTATGCAACACATCCAGGTTATCTGCCAGCATGGGGTTCTGATGCACGCTTTCAATCCCCATCTTCTGCGCCTGAGAAGCCGCCTTCAGCGTTAGCCGGTTTCCGTTAAACAAAATCTCCCCCCCGGAAGGAGCATACACCCCGCTCAATACCCGAAACAAAGTAGACTTACCCGACCCGCGCTGCCCCACCACCCCCAACACCTCGCCGGGAGAAATTTCAAAATTCACACCCAAAACCGCTTCCACCGCCCCAAAACGCTTCGAGACATTCGCAACCCGCAGCAGAGGAGTTCCCATACCCATTCCGGCTCGCCTTTCGCTTTTTGAGTATTATAACCCGCCGCCCCAACAGATTAGAAAAACATCAGCACCATAAAAGCCGCCCGGTTTTTTGATACAATCCGCGCCATGTTCAAAAAAATTACCACAACAATGGGAAAAATACTCTGGTACGCCCTCCTCGGCGGCGCAAGCCTGCTCCTTCTCGCCCGCGCCCTCACCGGTTTGGTAGGCATGGTACGCACCTACACCCTGCAAAACACCCCCGCCCGCCCGGTTGCCATCGTCTTTGGCGCGGGTCTCACCCGCAGCGGCGAGGCAACCCCCGTCCTTAAAGACCGCGTTCAAACCGCCGCCGACCTCTACTTTGCCGGAAAAGTTCAAAAACTGCTCATGAGCGGCGACAACCGCTACGTAGAATACAACGAACCCGAAGCCATGCGCCGCTATGCCCTCATCCTTGGCGTGCCAGAAGAAGCCATCGTTCTGGATTACGCCGGAAGACGCACCTACGACACCTGCTACCGCGCCCGCGCCATCTTCGGCGTAGAACAAGCCATCCTCGTCACCCAGGCATTTCATCTGCCCCGCGCCATTTACCTCTGCAACGCCCTCGGCATCAACGGCGTAGGCGTTCCCGCCCAAAACATCACCTACCGCCGCGCCTCCCTCCTTTACTGGAACACCCGCGAACTCGCCGCCACCCTCACCGCCCTGGCAGACGTTCACCTTACCCGCCCCCTCCCCATCCTCGGCAACCCCGAACCCATCTTTGCGGAGAACACCCCATGAACCGAGAAGAAGCCCTCCAAATCGTGCGCCAATACGTCCAAAGCGAATCCCTCATCCGCCACATGCTCAGCGTGGAAGCCGCCATGCGCTTCTATGCTGAGAAATATGACCAGGACCCCGAAACTTGGGGCATTGTTGGTCTGCTGCACGATTTCGATTGGGAGATTCATCCCACCCTGGAAAACCATCCCCAGTCCGGCGCCTCCCTCCTGCGTCAGCGCGGTGTCCCTGAAGAAATTGTCTTGGCAATCCTCAGTCACGCCGACCATACCGGCGTTCCCCGCCAGACCCTCATG
>DYNS01000273.1 GCA_020720965.1 Anaerolinea sp.
ACGCCGTCCAGCACCCCCCCCTCCCCCGCCAGGAAAACGGCATTCAGCCCCTGCACAGCACTTTGCAAGCCTTGCAAGAAAAGCGCTCCCTGCTAGAAAACCACGTCCGTGAAGGCTTTGTTACCCACGGCTACGACATGGAATACCTAGCAAACGCCAACCAATTCTTCGGAGACAATCTTGTCGCTGCCCTCCAACTGGGCAACCTGAGCTATCTCGACACCGAAATGGAATGGCTTCGCACCCTGCTGAACGTCCATCACCTCCCCGAACACGCCCTCACCTCTTACCTCACCCTCTACGCCGATGCCCTGCGCAATCACCTCGGCGAATCCGCCAACCCCATCTTGGAGTGGATGGCTGTGAGCAGGTGGTAAATGATAAGTGATAAGCCATAGCCTCCTCATTCATCCGCTTATCCGTTTCTAAAATCCGTTGTCCAAAATCCGCTATCCGCTTCCAAAATCCGTTGCTCCCATGAATAAACGTCTCTTTTCCGTCATCCTCATCGTCTTTATAGACCTGCTCGGCTTCAGCCTCATCCTACCCTTGTTGCCCTACTACGCCGAAAAATACGGCGCAACCGAGTTCGTTACCGGGCTACTCGTCGCCTCTTACGCCGCCATGCAGCTGATAGGCGCTCCCCTCTTGGGGCGTCTCTCCGACCGTTACGGTCGCCGCCCTGTCTTGCTTGCCTCCGTCTTTGGTACCTTCCTTGGCTTCCTCTTGCTCGGCTTTGCCGACCCGGTAGGCAAAGCCCTCGCGGCGACCTTCAACCCCCAGGCCGCCAACCTTTTCGTCCTCGGCGTTCTCTTCCTCAGCCGCATGGTGGACGGTTTAACGGGCGGCAACATCAGCGTAGCGCAAGCCTACATCGCCGATGTCACCGATGCCAAAGACCGCTCCAAAGGCTTGGGCATGATAGGCGCGGCATTCGGCTTGGGTTTCATCATCGGTCCCGCCACCGGCGGCATCCTCAGCGAGTTCGGCTACTCTGTCCCGGCGTTTCTCGCCGCCATACTTTCGGCAGGTAATCTCATTCTCATTTATGCCTGGCTGCCAGAGTCGCTCACCCCCGAAAAACGCATCCAAGCCCAGCAAAACCGCCCTGCCGTCACCCTCAGCGCCTTGCTCGCAGCCCTGCAACGCCCCCTAAGCGGACCCCTCCTCACCTCCCGATTCTTTTTTGGGTTGGCTTTTGCCGTCTTTCAGACCATGTTCGCCCTGTACGCCCTCCGTCAGTTCAATCTGCAACCACGCGAAACCGGCTTTGTCCTCACCTACGTCGGCTTTCTCTCCGTGCTGGTACAGGGATTTCTCATTGGGCAACTCACCAAACGCTTCCGCGAAAACCTGCTCATCTTCTCCGCCGGGGCGCTGATGACCCTCTCCCTGTTCCTCTGGTCTGTCGTCCCAAGCGTTCCCTGGCTCATCGTTATCCTTGCCCCCATTGCTGTATCCGGCGGCGTGCTAAACACCCTGCTCTCATCCACCCTCACCAAAGCCGTCCAACCCGAAGAAGTCGGCGGCATTTTGGGGCTTTCCGCCTCCATAGAGAGTTCCACCCGCATCCTCGCCCCCATCTTGGGCGGCTACCTCCTCCAAAGCCTGGGAACCTGGTCTTTGGGCGTTTTCGGCGGTGTAATCATGCTCGGTCTCAGTCTTTTCATCTACCGGAGCATTTCCATCTCCGGCGACTAAGCCATGAAACTTCTCACCATCGGCGCGGGGATTGGTGGTCTCACCGCCGCCGCCCTTCTCCTTCAACAGGGTTGGGATGTCACCGTCCTGGAAGCAGCCACCTACCCCGGCGGCTGTGCGGCTACCTTCACCCACAAAGGCTACCGTTTCGAGGCGGGTGCAACCCTGGCAGGCGGCTTTGACCCTGACGGACCCCATACCCGTGTCGCCCAGCGCCTTGGGCTGCAATTCCCTGTCGAACCCATTCGCGATGCCGCCTGGGTCACTCACCTGCCAGAGGCCTCCATTCATCAGTGGGTGGATGCCGAAAGGTGGCGTGAAGAGTACCTTACCAAATTCCCCTTCTCTGCCCGGTTTTGGCAAACCCAGCAGCGCCTTGCCAAAGTTGCCTGGAACCTCTCTGCGCGAGATTTTCCCTTTCCGCCTGCCACTCTGCAAGAAGCCCTGCGCCTGCCCCTTGCCCTCCGCCCGGAAGCCCTCATCGCCGCCCCTTACCTTGGGCAAAAAATGGCAAACTTGCTCCCCCAACAAAGCGGCGCAGATTTTAGAGCCTTCATAGATGCCAACCTGCTCATCTCCGCTCAAGCCGTCAGCGCCCAAGCCGATGCCCTCTACGCTGCCTCCGTGCTGGATTTGCCCCGCCGGGGTGTAATGCAGGTGCAGGGCGGCATGGGCGGCATTGCTCAAACCCTGGCGCAGTGGATAGTCGCCAACGGCGGGCAGGTCTTGTACCGTCAGCGGGTGGAACGCCTGGAAACGGTGCAGGGCAAAGTGAGGGCGGCTATCACCGCCCGCCAAAACCGCTTCGAGGCGGATGTCTTTCTCGCCAACTTGACCCCTTGGGCTCTGGAAAATCTCCTCGGCGCAGCCGCACCGAACAGCCTAAAGCGCGAGACTCGCACCCGACCGGCGATGTGGGGTGCTTTTGTCGTTCACGCCGCCTTGCAGGCAGAGAAAATTCCCCAAACCATCACTCACCACCAGGTTGTGACGGATGTGCATCAACCCCTCGGCAACGGCAACTCCGTTTTTATCTCGCTTTCGCCCCCCGCCGACTCAACGAGAACTGCCTTGCTCTCCACCCACGTCCGCGCAGCCGATTGGCAGGGGCTGGGCAAAACCGAATACGCCGATAAAAAAGCCGCCCTCGCCCAAAAGATGCTCCTGGCAGCGGAACGCGCCCTGCCGGGCTTTGGGGCGGCTGCCCAACTCCTCCTCACCGGTTCGCCGCGCACCTACGAGTTCTACACCCGCCGCCCCCTTGGCATGGTCGGCGGCTTCCCGCAAACCTCCCTGTTTGCCGCACGCGGACCCCAAACCGGCTTGCAGAACCTTTGGCTGGTAGGTGATAGCATCTTCCCTGGGCAGTCCACTGCGGGCGTAACCCTCGGCGCTCTGCGGGTGGCGAGGCTGCTCGGCGAAAGAAACCCCCTGTAATTCATCCGCCCTTTTCCAAAACATCCCAACCCAAAAATAGAGGTACCCATGGACAGAAACATCCTCGCACAGTTTTTTGGCAAACTCCTGCCGCTCTTCCCGCCTCGCACTGAGGCAATGCTGAAGAGTATGCGCCCCGGCGACTTGCAGCGGGTCAACTTCCGTTACATCTTCACCGTGCAAGGCATGACCGAAATCAGCCACCTCATCGAAGACGCCGTTATCACAACCCCCGGCGTAGCCGATACGCACGTCTCCTTTCAATACTTCTCCCGCCTGGCAGACCAACAAACTCGTTACGAGCGGGTCGGCGAAGCCTCCAAAGGGCTATGGCTCTACGGCGTGCCGGATGCGCCCCTGCCCTCCCTGCCCCGCCTCACCGCCGTAGACACCTCCGGCACACCTCTGGAACGCTACTGGTTCGTCCTCGCCTACGGCGCAGGCATTCACATGGCGCTGCTGGCAGAAGAAATCACCCCGGAAGACCGCCTGCCCCACGAACCGCGCATGTACGAAGGCTTCTACACCTTCGACAAAGACTTCACCTACAAATCCATCGGCATCCTGCACATGCTCTTCCCGGAACAAATTCCCACCCCCACCCCGCCGGAACTGCTGGACTGACCCATGACCTCTCTCTGGTGGATTCGCCGCGACCTGCGCCTCACCGACAACCCGACTCTCCACGCCGCCCTGTCAGCCGGAGCCGTTGTTCCTGTCTTTATCCTCGACCCTCACCTGTTGGAGCGCACCCCCGCCCGGCGGCAGGCATTCCTGTTGGGCGGCTTGCAAACCCTGAGAGAAGACCTGCAAAAACGAGGCTCTGGGCTGGTGATACGGCAAGGCAAGCCAGAAATTGAACTCCTCAACCTGCTCATTCAAACCGGCGCCCAAGCCATCTACGCCGAAGAAGACTTCACCCCCTATGCCCGCGCCCGCGACGCCAAAATTGCCGAAGGGTTGCCCCTCACTCTGATAGCCGGTCAAACTGTCCATCGCCCCACCGCCGTCCTCAAAGCCGATGGCAAACCCTACACCGTCTTCACGCCCTACGCCAAAACCTGGAAAGCCCTCCTCCCCTCCCACCTCGCACCCCTCCCCGTTCCCCAGCGCTTCCCCCCC
>DYNS01000593.1 GCA_020720965.1 Anaerolinea sp.
AATGATGAGTGATGAGTGGCGGGTGATGAATGGATGAGCCGCGCAATGTACGAGTCGGCAAAGCCCATTTGCTTGGCGGTGTGCAAAAGGGTTGCAAATTCTTTCGTTTGCCTTTCGTATTCTGCTTCTTTTAGTTGGCTTTCTACGGTTTGCATTGCCTGCATTTGCCCCAAAAACCACAGGTCATAGCCGCTGCTTTGAGCAACCTCCTGCTCCGGAGCGCCCTGCCGCAGAGCGCGGTAGATGCGAAAAAGCCGGTCGGAGGTGGGGGTTTGGAGGCTGGAGAGCTCTTCTGGCGCGGCGGGCAGGCTAAGGCTTGGTCCGCTGCCATCGGGCGCGTCCACCCCAATTTCCAGGGATTGAATCGCTTTGTTGAGGGCTTCGGGGAAGGTGCGCCCTAGCGCCATGACCTCGCCAACCGACTTCATTTGCGGTCCCAGGGTGGGGTCTACGCCGGGGAATTTTTCAAACGCCCAGCGCGGAAATTTGACCACGACATAATCCAGGCTTGGCTCGAAGGCGGCTTTGGTTTGCCCGGTGATGTCGTTGGCGATTTCATCCAGCGTGTAGCCACAGGCGACCAACGCAGCGAGTTTGGCAATGGGGAAGCCGGTTGCCTTGCTTGCCAGGGCGGAGGAGCGGCTGACTCGCGGGTTCATTTCGATGACGACAACCCTTCCGTTTTGCGGGTTTACGCCAAATTGCACGTTGGAGCCGCCGGTCTCCACGCCGACTGCCGTTAGAACCCGGTGCGCCAGGTCGCGCAGGGTTTGGTATTCCGGGTCGGTGAGGGTTTGCGCCGGGGCTACGGTGATGCTATCGCCGGTGTGTACGCCCATGGGGTCGAGGTTTTCGATGGAGCAGACAACGACAAAGTTATCGGCTTTGTCGCGCATCACTTCCAACTCATATTCCTTCCAGCCCTGCACCGATTCTTCCAGCCAGGCTTGCCCAATGGGGGAGGCGGCGATGGCGTTGCGGAGGGCTTCGGGCAGTTCCTGGGGGGTGTGAACCCAGGAGGCGCCGGTTCCACCCATAGCGAAGGAGGCGCGAAGCAGGACGGGGTAGCCGGTTTGTTGGGTAAGCGTCTGGGCTTCTTCCAGAGTATAGGCTGCGCCGCCGTGCGGGACGGGAATTCCGGCTTTTTGCATGGTTTGGCGGAAGAGCAGGCGGTCTTCTGCGGTTTGGATGGCTTGCAGGTTGGCTCCGATGAGTTGCACG
>DYNS01000018.1 GCA_020720965.1 Anaerolinea sp.
GGGGGCATCGCGCATGTCGTCTGTGTGGGGTTTGAAGGCGAGACCAAGCAAGCCGATGGTTTTGCCGTTGAGGTTGCCATCCAGCATTTGTTCGGTCCAGCGCACGATTGCGCGGCGGCGGTCGTAGTTGACATCCATGACGTTGTGGAGGATGCGGGGTTCGAGACCTTTTTCTTCCGCCATATATGCCAGGGCTTTAACGTCTTTGGGGAAGCAGGAGCCGCCCCAACCGAGGCCGGCATCTAAAAAGTGGCGACCGATGCGGGCATCGTAGCCCATACCGGCGGCGACTTCTTTTACATCCGCGCCGTAGGCTTCGCAGATTTCGGCGATTTCGTTGATGAAGGAGATTTTGGTGGCGAGGAAGGCGTTGGAGGCGTATTTAATCATCTCTGCGGTGCGAAGGTCGGTGATGACGATGGGGGCGCGCAGAGGCAGGGGCAGTTGGGCAACTTTGTTGGCGGCTTCACGGTCGAAGGAGCCGATGACGGTGCGATGGGGTTGCATAAAGTCGCCGATGGCAGAGCCTTCTCGCAGGAATTCCGGGCAGGAGACGACTGCAAAGTCGGTGGGGGTGGGTTGGGAGCGTTTGACGATGTCTGCCACCCAATCGCCGGTGCCGATGGGTACGGTGGATTTGTTGATGATGACGATGGGTTCCTGCATGGTTTTGGCAATCGATTCGGCGGCGGATGCGACGTATTGCAGGTCGGCTTCGCCGTTTACGCCGGAGGGGGTTCCTACGGCAATGAAGGCGAATTCGCTGCCTTGCAAGGCTTCGGCGTAGTCGGTGGTGAAGGAGAGGCGCCCGGCGTTTACATTGCGGCGGACGAGTTCTTCCAGCCCCGGTTCGTAAATGGGCATGATGCCCTTTTTGAGATTATCTACGCGCTGTTGGTTGACATCCAGCGCGATGACTTTGTTGCCCAGGTCGGCAAAGCAGGCTCCGGTAACAAGCCCAACGTAGCCAACGCCAACGACACAGATTTGTTTCATGGTTTCCTCTTGAGAGTAGGGTGAGAATAAGTCTGCCGGAAGGCAGGGGATTAATATACCAGAAATGACGAGATGATTTAGAGAGCGAAGATTCCCCCAAATTTTAGCAGGGCGAGAGCGCCAAAGAAAGCGAAGACAAGGGCAAGGGCGAAGAGGGAGGCGCTTTCGCCGCGTTCATCCGTCAGGGTGAAGGAGGGATACATACCTTCGAGGAGGAGTTGGGGTCCCGCAAACCAGGTGAAGAGCAACCCGCCTGCCAGACCTCCGAGGTGCCCCCAGTTATCTATGCCGGGGGAAAGCCCGATGAGGAGGTTGATTCCGGCTATGGTGAGGACGTTTTGCAAAGCGGCGCGGGCGCGGCTGCCGAGAATGCGGCGGTTTTGGTAGAAGAAGACGATTTCCGCGCCGAGTAAGCCAAAGATGGCGGTGGAAGCGCCCAGGGAGGCATCTGCCGAGAGGAGGAAGGAGAATACGTTGCCAGAAAATGCTCCGGCGGTGTAGAGCGCCAAAAATCTGCCATGCCCAAAACGTTGTTCCAACGGCGCGCCAATGACGGCGAGGGCGTACATGTTGAAGGCGATGTGCATGATGGAGCCGTGTAACAAGGCGGGGGTGAAGAAGCGCCAAACCTGCCCGGCGAGGATGTATTCGTTTATTTTCATGCCCAGCAGGGCGGGCAGGTCGGTTCCTAAAAAGGCTTCGCTTGCCATCTGGAGGAGGTAAAGGATGACGGTGACTGCCAGGAGAACGTAAGCGACAAAGGGGCGGGTGAGGCGCTCTTGCACGGTGGGCGGTGGCAGGGGGGCTTGCGGGAGGGGAGGCTGTTCCATGCTAGAGAGTCACTTTCCTTTGCTGAACGCGGCGATGTTCGGCGGTGATGATGGACTGGATGCAGTCTACCGCCACTTCCAGGTGGTCATCGGCGTTGACGACAATATAGTCGAAGTTTTCCACCTTTTGCAGTTCTTTGCGGGCGGTGGCAATTCGCAGGGCAAGTTCTTCGGCGTTTTCGGTTTTGCGCTCGCGCAGGCGGCGCTCCAGTTCCGATTCGTTATCTACGGTGATGAAGATGAGGATGGCTTCCGGGGCAAGGCTGCGAACAGTTGCCGCGCCTTGCACATCTACCCGCATAATTACGTCTTTTCCACTGGCAAGCGCCTCGCGCACCTGCTGCTTGGGGATGCCTTTATAGTCGCCGTAAACGATGGCGTACTCTATCAATTCATCGGTTTCAATCATGCGGGCAAATTCTTCTTTGGAGACGAAGAAGTAGTCTCTGCCGTTAATTTCGTTGGCGCGGCGGGGGCGGGTGGTGGCTGTGACGACAAAGTGAAAGGGAAACCCTCTGGCTTGCATGGCGGCGACCAGGGTGTCTTTGCCTGCGCCGGAAGGACCAGAGATGACAATGAGAAGGGGCTGAGGCTGTAGGATTTGAAAATTTGTATCGGACATACTCTTATTTTACATCACGAAACACAGTAAAATTGCGCCATGCCTACTTACGATTACACCTGCCTCGATTGCCGCAAACGTGCGGATATTTTTCAGACGTATCAGGATTACGGCGTAAAGCCGGTTCATTGCCCGCACTGCGGCAGCGCCAATCTGCGCCGCCGGGCTCCGCGTGTGCGAGTGCTAAAGGGCAACGATGCCCGTCTGGAAGCCCTGGCAGACCCTTCCAAACTCGCCGGGATGGAAGATGACCCGCGCGCGATGGCAAAGGTCTTCCGGGAGATGGGCGGCGCTTTGGGGGAGGAGATGCCTCCGCAGTTTGATGAGATTGTGGGCAGGCTGGAAGCCGGTCAGTCTCCCGAGGAAATCGAATCGGCGGTGCCGGATTGGGGCGGGGAAAGCGGCGGGGCGTTTGGTCACGAGCATCACGACCACGAGCATCCCCATCACGAACATTCTCACGAGGATTAAAAAATCGGGCGGCGAGGGAAACCTTCGCCGCCCGATTTTTTGCTTTTTGGGGTTACTCTTCTCCGTCCATTTTCTCTTTGTTGCTTAAGAAATAACGGTGCAAGGCGCGTAAGTTGCGCTGATGCAGGGCTGGAGCCAGCCCTCCCAGATGAACGCGGCTTTTGCCACATTCTTCAATCCCCACCTCGTCCAGATAGTCCAGAGGGGTTTTGCGTTTAAGAGCAGCCCGAACCGCTTTGCGGATGGCAGAGAGGTAGGCGAGGTTTTCTTTGACGGCGGCTTCAATTTCGCCGCGCAGGATGATATCTCCGTGCCCTTGCACGATGTTTTCCAAGCCCATGCGCCCCATTTTTTTGATGGAGGCTGCCAGTTGGTCAATGTCGCCGTCCACCAGGTAGGGCAGAGGCATAAAGGCATCTCCGGCAAACAGGATGCGGTCTTCTTCTACGAGGACGGAGATGCCGTCCCGGCTGTGTCCGTAGGCGGGGGCAAGGATGAGATTTTTCTTGCCTACCCGCAGGGTGAGTTCGCCTTCTTCAAACGTGAGGTGGGGCAGAACCATTTTTACCTGGCGCAGGGTGGCATTTTGCTTTTTAGCCGATTCGAGGGCGGGGATGCCTTTTTCTATCATCAGCTCACGGCAGCGGGCGTGGGCGAGGATGGTGGCGCCAGGGAAGAAGCAGTTGCCCCAGGTGTGGTCGGCGTGATAATGGGTGTTGATGACGTACCGAACCTGCAAACCCAATTCGTGTTCCACAAATTCCCGCATCCCCAGGGTTTCTTCCGGGATGGCGAGGGTGTCTATCACAACCGCCCATTGGGGTCCGGCTACGACCCCGGCAGTGACCTGGGCATACACTTCGCTTTGAAACCAATACACGTTTTCAGAAATTCGTTCTCGGTGCATACATTTCCCTTAAAAAAAGATGCCCAATAGATAGCACAAACCCTGCCGAAAATCAAGTTGTTTATACAAATTCGCAAGTTTCAATCTTCGTCCGGGTAGTTGTTTAGCGCCAATTCTATTTTTTCCAGCACGTCATCGGTCAGTTTGTCCACCGCATCGGCAGATTCGAGGTTGTCTTGCAGTTGGGCGGGGTTGGTGGCACCAGTAATGACGCTGCTGACTTCTTTTCGGCGCAGCAGCCAGGCAAGCGCCAGTTGAGCGGTGGAAATGTGCAAGTCGGAGGCGATTTGGCTCAGTTGGCGCACAATCTCCACCCGCTCCGGGGTGATTCGGTCCCGAATCCACGCCATGCTTTCCAGGGCGGCGCGGCTGCCGGTGGGGATGCCCTCGTTGTATTTTCCGGTGAGGATGCCGTAGTAGAGCGGGCTCCAGGTGGTGAGACCCAAGCCATATTCTTTGCAAAGGGGCGCGAGTTCCATTTCCACCCGGCGGCGATGAAACATGTTGTACTGAGGCTGCTCCATGCTGGGCGGGATAAGGTGATGCTGCGCCGCCGCCGCATAAGCGGCTGAAACCTGCCAGGCTCGCCATTCGGAAGTGCCCCAATATAAAATTTTGCCCTGCCTTACCAGGTTATCCATCGTAAAGACGACTTCATCTATGGGGGTGTCGGGGTCGAAGCGGTGGCAAAAGTACAGGTCTAAATAATCGGTGCCGATGCGTTTGAGGGAGGCGTGAACCGATTCGGTGATGTGCTTGCGCGAGAGTCCGCGCCCGTTGGGTCCGGGGGCGGTGGGCCAAAACACTTTGGAAGAAAGTACCAGCCCCTCGCGTGGCAAGTCACGGATGGCTTTGCCCATCACAATTTCTGCCTGCCCATTGGCGTAAATATCGGCGTTGTCAAAAAAGTTTACTCCGGCATCATAGGCGGCGTGGAACAAGCCCAGGGAGGCTTGCTCTTCCACCTGTGCGCCCATCGTCACCCAGGAGCCGAGCGAAATTTCGCTAACTTTTAGACCAGAACGACCTAAACGGCGGTAGTGCATACTGTCTCCTTTCAGGGTGAAACATCCACCACACTGCCAAACGAATTAACCGAAAGATTCCAAACCGAATTGGGGGCAAACTGCACAAAAGAAGCCTCGGTTTCGGGGTTATATTCCAAAACCGCCCCATCTGTCCGAAAGAAAACCAGGTAGTCTTCGGCTCTTTCGCCTTCGCGCTCAGCGGCGCTCAGGCGAAGGGGGGGCCAGGAAGGCTGCAAATCTGTCCCTTGCGCCTGCTCCGAGCGGACATTCTGCCATTCCAGGGCGGTGTATTTGCAATAGTCGTCATACACCTCGTAATAGCAGGTCTCCACTACCTCGGCAGCGCCGTTGCCCTGGTCTACATATTCGGTGGCGCAAACTTCCTTGGAGTTAGGCGCGGGGTTCTCCTGGCGAGAGCGGTACTCCGAAGAGCAGGAAAGCACCTTTGCGCCATTCGGCACTTCATCCTGCCATGCCTGGCGGGTTACTTCTTTTTGGGCTTGGACGTAAATGACGCGCTGCCACTGCACACTTTGCACGACCCCGGTTTGGGTTTCGGTGCGGAAGAGGAGAAAACCCAGCCCCACACACAGCGCCAAAACAAAGGCAAGGATGGGGAGCGCCATCCAGGGGCGAAAAGCCGAGGGTTTAACCGGCGCGGAGGCGGCTGCCTGCGCCCTGGGCGCGGGATTGGCGACTTTTGCCTGGCTTCCGCAAGCCGAACAAACGCTCCGCCCCGATTCATTTTCCGCTCCGCAAGCCGGGCATTTCCAGGCGGCGGGGGCAGCCTCGGCTGCCGCAAGTTTTGCCCCAGCGGCACGCGCCTTGCCTTCTGCCAGGTCGCCGCCGCATTGGGCGCAGGAGGTCGCCCCGGCGGGGTTGCGGGAGCCGCAGTAGGGACAATGCACATCCGCCCCGGCAGAGGCGGCGCGCTGCCTGGTTTCGTCTGCAATCAGGTCTCTTTGGGCGCCCAGGGTAAATTGCACACCCTCCGGCTGCGGAGAGCCGCAAGCCTGGCAGGTTTTCTTCATGCCGGGGTTGGCGCTGCCACAATTGGGGCAAGCCCATTCCAGTTCGGTATAACCAACCGTTTTTTTAGCCACAGGAACTCTCCATGGGGGTTAGGGGTCTGTATCTTAGCGTTTGACAATAATCCGCACCGTGAAGGTGCAAAAGATGTGGCCCGTACGCATGGCGCGTAAGCCATAGGTGGCGGCGTAGTAGCCTTCTTCTTTGGGGGTAATCATATCCACCTTTACCAAGCCTATTTTGTCTGGTTTTATTTCTTCGTACAAGTCCTGGCTGCGCTCACGCGAGAATTTGGGACCTTCCAGCAGGTAGACGCGGACGGTTGTGCCTGCCCAGGTTTTGGTTCCAACGTTGCGTAACTTCCAGATGGCATCGAAGGCGGTTTTTGGAGGATAAATTGCCCAGTTACCGGGTTTTTTGTCTATAAACTGGCAGGCATATTCCGAGCCGACCGGGTCGCTGTAGACTTCTGGGGTGGTGGCTGCCTGGGTAAGGAGAGCCTGGTCGGAGGGCAGGGGGGTGGGGGTTTCGGAAATTTGCGGGGTTGGGGTAATGCTGGGGGTAAGAGTCGCCGTTGGCAGGGGGGTGATGGTGGGGAAAAATGTGAGGGTAATGGTTGCCGTTGGCGGCGGGGGCGGGGGAGCGGTGAAGGTGGCAGAAACCTCCGCCCCTGGCAGGTTTTCTTCTAACGGGGCGGAGGGGCTTACATCCAGAAGCGGGGTTTGCGCCGCAGATGGCGCACAAGCCCCCAAAAAGATGAGGAGCGCCGAAATGCTGCGAAAGACATGGGTACGTTGCAAGGCTTTTATTTATTGACGTTGATGGTGATGTAGAGGCGGCAGAACAGGCTGGTGCCTTTGCTAATGCCCCAAATGGCAGTGTAGTAGCCTTTGGTTTTGGGGGCGTTCATATCTACGGAGAGGGTGGTCTTTTTACCCGTGCCAACATCGGCTTTCAGGTCGTAACTGTCGCCGCGTGTGTGCATCTTTGTTCCGCCGACATACACAAGGTCGATGCCGTTTTTGCCCCAGACGCGGTTGCCGGTGTTCTTCACCGTCCAGGATGCGTCAAAGTATTGGCGGCGTTTCATCTGCGTCCAGTCTTTGGGTTTTTGCGAGATGAGCATACAGGCGTAATCTGTTCCGGCGGCGGCGCTTTGGGCTTGTACGGTGTAGAGAGGCAGGGTGGAGACGCTCATGGGGGCGAGGAGGGGCAGACCGTAGGCGGCGTCGATGAATGCCTGGGCTGGCGAGTCGGAGGTGAGGGTCTGTTCCTGGGCGGGCTGCGCCGCAACCGGCAGGAAGGAGGCAAGGACGAGCAGGGCGGTGAGAACAGCGAGGGTGATGCGCACGGGTTTCATTTTTTTCTCCTTGAGTGGGTTATTCTGCCGAATCGCCAATGCCGAGTGGTTTCCACTTGCTGGCATCTTTGAGGCGGTGTTGAATGCCGCCACGCTCGTGCAATTGGTCGAAGTTTTCGGGCTTGATGAACATTTCATCGCCATCCAACAGCCCGGTTAAGCCGGTTTGCCCCGGCTCTGGGCGTTTGTTTTGGCAGAATTTACAGGTTTTGGGGTCGTGAATTTTGTATTCGGTCGGTTCTTCGTAAGTGGTGATGTAGCCTTCGTAGTTGCGGACGATGGCTTTGTGGTCCGACATGGAGAGCAGGTAGTTGGGCATGACGGGGATTTTTCCGCCGCCGCCGGGCGCGTCTATGATGTATTGCGGCACGGCGTAGCCGGAGGTATGCCCGCGCAGCCCTTCGATGATTTCGATGCCTTTGGCAATGGGGGTGCGGAAGTGTCCTGCGCCTTCCACCAGGTCACACTGATAGAGGTAGTAGGGGCGAACGCGGATGCGAACCAGTTTTTGCACCAGGTCGCGCTGGGCGTGAACGCAGTCATTGACTCCTGCCAGCAAAACGGACTGGTTGCCGAGCGGGATTCCGGCGCGGGTAAGGCGGTCGGCGGCTTGCTCCAACTCCAGTGAAATTTCGTTGGGGTGATTGACATGAATGTTGAGCCAGAGCGGGTGGAATTTTTGGAGCATATCCGCCAGTTCCTGGGTGACGCGCATGGGCATGAAGACCGGAACCCGCGAGCCAATGCGGATGATTTCGATGTGGGGGATTTCGCGCAGGCGGGTGAGCAGTTCTTCCAAAATTTTGGGGGCAAGTACCAGCGGGTCGCCGCCGGAGAGAAGGACATCTCTCACTTGCGGGGTGCGTTTGAGATATTCAATCTGCATCTCAAACTCTTCACGCTTAAAGGTTTGCCCTGGGTCGCCTACAATGCGGGAGCGGGTGCAATAACGGCAGTAAGAGGCGCATTGGGTGGTGACGAGCATCAGCACCCTATCCGGGTAGCGATGAACCAGCCCCGGCACCGGGGAGTGTTTATCTTCCGCCAGTGAGTCTTCCATCATGGCGGTAAAGGCTTGCATTTCTTCGGAGCGGGGGATGATTTGCTTGCGGATGGGGTCTTCCGGGTCGGTTGGGTCGATGAGGGAGATGTAGTAAGGAGTCACATCTACCCGGAAGATGCCCTGGGTTTGCAGGGCTTTACGCTCACTCTCGGTGAGGGGCAGGACTTTTTCAATATCTTCGGCGCTGTTGAGGCGGTTGCTTAACTGCCAGCGCCAATCGTTCCATTTTTCTTCTGGGACGTTTTGGTAAATGGGCGCACGTTTGGAAATAAAGGGGGAAGGCATAAGGAAATCTCCGGGGGTAAAAAGACGGGGCGACTATGCGACTACGAGACGAGAGGATGAAAAACCCGGAGGGTCGTGGTCGGGGCGGAAGAAGCCCGCGCAACGGGAGGCAAAAGAAAGCATGAAAATATTGTAAAAGGAAAAGGGGAGAGGGTCAATAATCAAAGGTTGGCAAATGCGGGTAAAATCGCGGCATTTCTGGCTGAAGAGGAGCAAACCGCATGACATCCCCCGATTCGTTTTCCGTTATTCATCACCCGGCGCAGTCCCGTTTCAGCCTTAAGGCAGAAGGGGAAACCGCTGTACTGGATTATTCCCTGCGCGAGGGGGTTATCACCTTTACCCATACCGGCGTGCCCCCCCGCCCTGGAAGGGCGGGGAATTGGCAGCAAACTGGTAAAAACCGGGCTGGATTATGCCCGCGCCGAGGGGTTGAAGGTGGTGGCGAGTTGTTGGTTTGTAGCGGGTTACATTCAGCGCAAACCGGAATACGCCGACCTGCTTTTGCGCCCTTAACGCCGGGGATGGGCAAAACGCCTACCCCAAAACCCGAATCTCCCTCGGCAGGTCGCTGAGCGATTCGGCTCCGGCGGGGGTGATGACCATATCGTCTTCAATCCGCACGCCGTTGCGCCCCGGCAGGTAAATGCCCGGCTCTACGGTGTATGCCATGCCCACTTGCAACACATCCTGGTTGTCGGCACGCATGTAGGGGTCTTCGTGCCCTTCCATGCCAATGCCGTGACCGGTGCGATGGGTAAAGTATGCGCCGTAACCGGCTTGCTCTATCACCTGGCGGGCGGCGATGTCCACTGCGGCGCAGGGGCTACCGGGTTTTCCGGCGGCGCGCCCGGCGGCGTTGGCTTGCTGCACAATGTGGTGAATGTGGGCGTATTCCGCGTCCACTTCGCCGAGGGCAAAGGTGCGGGTCAGGTCGGAGATGTAGCCGCCGTATGCCGCGCCCCAGTCTATGACGAGCAAGTCGCCGGGGCGGAGTTTCCTTGAGGAGGGGGAGGCGTGCGGGTTGGCGCTGTTTTCTCCGGCAGAGACAATGGGGGCGAAGGGCAGTTCCGGGTCGGAGCCATGCCGAAAGAGTTGAATCACCAGTTCGGAGGCGAGTTCCCGCTCGGTCATCCCGATTTTGACGAGGGGCAGGGTGGCGAGCAGGGCATTTTGGGCAATTTGCACGGCGCGGCGCATGAGGGTAATTTCCTGCTCGTCTTTGCAAATTCGCAGAGCAGAGAGGGAGGGGGAGGCATCGCTGAAGGTTGCGGCGGGGGCGGCGGTTTGCAGGTAGCCGTATTCCAACAGGCGCAGGGCGCGGGGTTCCATGCCTATTTTAGCTTTTTCCAACCCCAAGGAGGCAAGGGCTGCCCCAAAGACGGCTGCCCATTCGGCAGGGTTTTCGCCATAAGGGTAGGCTTGGGCAGGGTAGGGAAGCTGCTCCAGTTTTAGTTTTTCCAAAGTAGGCAGGATGAAGACAGGTTCCTGCCCTGGGGCAAAGACCATAAGAACCGGGCGTTCCATGAGATGAAAGTGCAAACCGGTGAGGTAAGTGAGGGTGCTGCCAGGATTGAGGACAACGGCATCCAGTCCGGCGGCGGTGAGGGTTTGGGAGAGGTGTTGCAGACGGTTGATGGTCATTTTTCCTCGCGGTAGCGTTTGGTAAAGGCGTTGTAAATGAGCCAATCTGCCAGGGCGGGGAAGGTTTCGTCCAGCCAGATGGCGGGGGCTGCCCAGCCGGGCAATACGGTGCGGCGGCGCGGATGTTTGGCAACTTTTACAACCTGGCTGGCAACGTATTCGGATGTCATGGAAGTCCAGGCGGGGGCGAAGTGTTTTGCCTGGCTTTTGCCGGTGTGCATAAAAAATTCGGTTTGGGCGGGACCGGGGTAAATGCCGCTGACCTGAATGCCGAGGGGGGAGGCTTCGCGGCGTAGCGCGTCTGTGAACCCGCGCACGCCAAATTTGGTGGCGGAGTAGATGGAGTACATGGGCAAGCCAATCCAACCCGCAACCGAAGACATGTTGATGATGTGCCCGGCGCGGCGTTCCTGCATGTGCGGCAGGACGGCGCGGGTGACTTCGATAAGCCCGGTGAGGTTGACGGCGATTTGGGTTTCTATATCACGGGCGGGGCTAAGGTTTTCCAGCCAGTCCAACCGACCAAAACCGGCGTTGTTGAAGAGGATGTCTATCTTTTTGTAGTTTTCCAGCACGCTTTTCACCATGTTTTCGATGTCGGCGCGGTTGGTGACATCGACCGGGGTTGCCATGGCTTCTGCGCCCTGGTCTTGCAGGCGCTCCACTTCGGCTTGCATCCGGTCTATGCGGCGGGCAGCCAACACAACCGAGGCGCCTTCGCGGGCAAACAGGCGGGCGGCGTCTTCTCCGAAGCCGGAAGAAGCGCCTGTGATGAGGACAACTTTGCCTTTTAGTTCGATTGCCATAGATTCTCCAAAAAGTTCGGGGTGTTTCCATTTTACTAGAGTTTGTACTTCGCTTATACTTTGCCTTCATTCCCTGCCCTTGCGAAAGGTTTTTGTTATGAAGACAATTTTATTCGCCGATGCCCTCACCCCTGCCGGTTTGCTGCCCAACGCTGCCATTGTCATCAGCGCGGATGGGATTATTGAAACAGTGGCAAGCACCGGTCAGGTTTGGCGCGGAAATGCCGGGGCGGTTTGGGATTTTTCTGGTTGTGTGGCTTCTCCCGGCTGGGTGGATGTTCAAATCAACGGCGCTTTTGGGTTGGATTTTACCGAAAACCCTGATTCGATTTGGGAGGTTGCCCGAAAACTGCCCCGCTTTGGCACGACCGCCTTCCTGCCCACCATCATCACCTCACCAGCGGAGGTTGCCCAACGCGGGATGGATGTTTTGCGGCGGGGTGTGCCGTATGGCTGGCGGGGGGCAAAGCCTTTGGGGCTGCACCTGGAAGGACCTTTTTTGAACCCGGCAAAGAAGGGGGCGCATAACCCTCAATATTTGCGGCAGGCGGAGGAAGACAGCCTGCAACAGTGGAGCCTGGCAAACGGAGTGCGCCTGGTCACTCTCGCGCCGGAGTTGCCGGGCGGTTTGCAGGCAGTGAGTCAACTCCGCGCTCAGGGTGTCGCCGTAAGTGCGGGGCACAGCCTGGCAAACTGGGAGCAGGCAAAAGCCGGTTTTAACGCCGGAATTGGCAGTGTTACTCACCTGTTCAACGCCATGCCAAGCCTGGAGCATCGCGCTCCGGGGTTGGTGGGCGCGGCGCTGACGGATGAGCGCGTCATTGCCGGGCTGATTGCGGATGGCATTCACGCCCACCCGGCGATGGCGGCGCTGGCGTGGAAGATGAAAGGGGCAAAGGGAATGGCGCTGGTGACGGATGCGATGGCGGCGCTGGGAATGCCCCCCGGAGTCTATCGGCTGGGCGATTTTGATGTAACAGTGGATGAGACCTCTGCCCGGCTGGCAGATGGCACTTTGGCGGGCAGCATCCTTAACCAGGAGCAGGCTTTGCAGAATATGATGGCATTTACCGGCGAGGCGGTGGAGAACATCCTGCCTGCGCTTGGCAGTACCCCGGCGCGGCTGGCAGGTTTGGAGGAGTACGGGCAGATTATCCCTGGCAACCCGGCAAACATTACCGTAGTAAACCGGGCAGGGCAGGTGAAGAAGGTCATTTTGGCGGGCAAGCCCTTTTAGGGTTCCACGCCAAAGCGCAGGGGGCAGCCCCCGCCACACTCCGACACAAGGGCGCAGGTGTGGCATTTTTCTGGCAGGTCCAACCTTTCGCGCAGTTTTAAGGCGAGGGGGTGATTCCAAATCGAATCCCAATCGTCCCGAAGCAGGTTGCCCAGGGGGTGATAGTAAGACTGGCAGGGCAGTACGTCTCCGTTGGGTTCTACGCACATGTTGTACTGCGCGGCGGTGCAACCTTTTACGCCCAGTTGCATTTGAACAGGGTCGAAGTGACAGTATTGGGTGGGGGTGTACCAGATAAGTTTTTGCCCACGCGCCTCGGTTTTTTGACGCGCCATCTCCAGCAGGGGGGATAAGGCGGCTTCGGGCAAGCCTGTGCCAACGGTTGCGCCGTGTCCGGCGTAAATGAGGGCGTTTAAGCCAACAGTCGGCACGCCCAGGTCTGCCAAAAAGTCTAACGTGGCGGGGATGCTGGCGGCGTTTTCTTGCAGCATGGTGGTATTGGTCATCACAAACAGGGGGCTGGCGAGGGCATTTTGCAAACCGCGCAGGGTTTGGTGGAAGGCGCGGGCGTTTACCATGCGGTTGTGGATGTCGGCATCTGAAGATTCGACCGTTATTTGAACGTGGTCCAAGCCCGCTTCTACCAACCGTTTCACGAAGTCGGAATCTGCCAGACGGCGGGCATTGGTGTTCAGCCCGGTAATCTGACCGTTGCCTTCGGCGTGGGCAATCAGTTCCGGCAGGTCTTCGCGCAGGGTTGGCTCTCCGCCGGTGAAGATGATGTGCGGAATGCCGAGCGCCCAGGCGGCGTCTAGCGCCTTTTTCCAGGAGGCGGTATCCAGTTCCGGGAAGGTGCGGGCGCGGGCGTTGTAGCAGTGAGCGCAATCGTTGTTGCAGCGATAGGTCACTGCCAAATCCAGCCGGTAGGGGGCAGAGGGGCGGGCGCTGAAGGGGGCAAGAGTCTCCAGGTTGAGGTCGTGAATGGCGCAGGCGCCATCCGGGCGGAGGAGGTTTTGGAGTTGCTGATTAAAAATATCCAGGTCGGTTTGGGCTTGACGGCGCGAGACGCGGTAAACGGCGGTGAGGCGTTGCAGAATTTCGGCAGGGGGAGCGCCGTCCAGGGTCAGTTTCGCCATGAGGGCGGCGGTTTGGTTCAGGTACATCATCCGGCTGGCGTTCACCATCAGGGTTCCGCTGCCGTCTGCATCCAGGCGCAGGTGAACCCGGCTTTTCTCTTGGGGGGATTGGATGAGGTAGTGAAACAAGCCCGCCCCCAGGGGAGGCAGGGGCGGCTTGGGTTGCCATAAGGCAGAAAGGGCGGGGAGTTTCATTTAGCGTCCGCCGCCCGCGCAGGCACAGGCGCACCCGGCGCAGGCACAAGCGCAGGCACAGCCCCCGCCTCCGCCGCCGCCACCGCTTCGCCCGGAGGAGGTACTGACGGGGACGGGGTTGGTGACGTTGGTGATGCCGCCGGTGAAATTCTCCACCCCGCCCATCACTTTTTGGGCAAAGGATTGAGTTCCGAGCATGATGGAGGCTGCCATATCCGCTCCGGGGAGGGAAACCTGCCCGCCACCGCCCGAGGGGGGGGTTCCGCCGCCGAGGGAGGGGAGGCTGCCGCCGGTTCTGCCGACATAGACCGGGTCGTAGCGTCCCCACCAGGTTGGGGCAAAGATAGGACCAGAGAGCACCCGGCGGGAGCGGTCATCGTAGTCTTTGTCGAGCATGGTCCATTCCAGGGCTTCTTCGTACATCTGGCTTTTTACTTCCGGGGTGTCGGCGGCTTCAATTTGTTGCCAGGCTTTTTGGTTAATAGACTGGTAGTAGGCAACTGTCTCTTTGCGGCTAAAGCCTTTCATTTTCTCGGTAACGCTTCGCACCAGGGCAACCGTCATATTTTTGAGGAGTTTGCGGCGGGTGGATGTTTCGTCCAGGACGGCTTCCAGGAATTGTTTTTCGTAGGCGCGCAGTTCCGGGGCGGGGGAGGGGTTGAGGGCTTGTAGTTTGAGAGGCTCGCGGGAGATAACCTGCGCGGCGCCTTTTTTAATGACCCCGAAGAGAATCATGGTCATTACCTTATCCAGGGGTGTTTCCAGCAAAATGGCGGCTTCCACAGCGGTTAGCCCGCGCTTAATGCCATGCCCTTCGATGGCGATTTTGGGGGAGATGTATTGCAGTTTGCGCTTGCGCTCGTTGATGGTGGCGTAGATGGGTAAACCAAAAAAGAGAACGGCGAACATGCAAAAGGGGAAGACGGCGGCAACGGCTTCCACCACAATGGCAATGCCGCCAATGAGAATATCCCAAAAGGTGACGCGCACAATGGCATCTTCCGGCACATATTTGGCGGGGAAGGAGGCGCCAAAGGTGTAGGGGGTGTATCCGTTGGCTTGGGGATTGCGCCAGGTGTAAGTGACCCTCCCGTTGGCATCTAAAGCCGGGATGGGCGCAGCCGCCCCGCTTGCCTGATGATAACGAGGTTCTTCCGGCTGCACTCCCGGCGGCAAGTGAAAGGTGACGGTCAGGTCGGTTGTGCCGCTGACGTATTGAGAGCCAAACCAGGTGGGGAAGAACACGGCGCTGGCATAGGCTTCGTCATTGTCGTCGGGGTAAAGGACTTGCCCCAGGCGGGGGATGTAGACATGCACCGTCCCCGTTTCACCGGGCGCAATGGATTTCTTCCCCAGCGAAACCGCCACACCGTAGTCGCCCTCGCCCTGATAGTCGCTGGTCACTTCCACAGGGCTGCCTTCCACATCCGCCGTGATGGAGGAGACATCGTAATTACCGTTGGGCAAGCCCACGTCCACAAAGTCTATGGCATCGGCGGAGAGGCTGTTCTTAAACGTGAAGCGGTAATCAATGGCGGAGGTTCCGTCACTGTTCCAGTAAACATGTACCACCTCGCGCGGCAGTTCAAACGAGTAGGTTTGCGCCGAAACGCTGGTCGTTAGCCCCAACAGAAGGGAAAACGCCAAAAGGAAGGCAATCAGACGGTTCTTCATGGAAACCTCCGCAAAGTTACCACTTGGGTTCTTCGGTCAGTTGATAGGTGGATTGGCAATAGGGGCAGGTGACAACCGGCGCGCCCGCCATTATCTTAATGTCGTTTGCCGTAATTGCCCCGCCGCAAGAGCGGCACTTCATTTGTTCCACTTTGGTTTCGCCGGGCAAATCCACCTTCATGGTCACCTGCTGCACCACCTCGGTTTTTTGTCCGCGCACGCCCACCCACACCAAAAAGGCAGCGCCGCCTGCCAAAACAAGCCCAATAAGGGCAAAGATACCTCCCAAGCCCGCCCAGGAAGAAGTCGCCCCCGGCGCGGTGGAAGTGGAGCCGACCAGGGCGATAAGCCCGTAGCCTAAAAAGCAGAAAGATACAAGAAACAAAAGCCCCGCACCCACAAAAGAAAAGGTTTTTGCCATAACAGCCTCCAAAAGAAAGTACAACAAAGTGTAGCATTGAAAAAAAGCAGAAACAACTGACTTTTGTCTCTATTTTTTACGGAAAACAACCCAAGAGAGTTTCCCGCCAAGAAAAAAGGCGGCACCCAAGCCGGATACCGCCAACTTCTCTGTCCTCCTACCCGCCGCCTGGCTACCGTTTTAACAAACCGTACACCTGGCTGAGGGGTAATACCGCCAAAATGCCGTTGTAAGGCTGGCTCAAATCCCCCACAACCTTCTCGGCTGCCTGCACCAAAGCCGGGATAATGCTCTCGTCATCGGTAATGGTGAAGATGGTGCGCCCCAGCCTATCCGGGTGAGGGAAAAAGTCGAGCAGGGAGGGCATCAGCGGAATATCATCCCGCAAGCCATCCCCCTGACGAAGGCGACCAATGCCGGTGTTATACAAAACCGTTGCGCCGCTAATGCCGCAGGCTTCCCAAGCGGTTAGCACATCTTCCA